>JACQHN010000198.1 GCA_016199015.1 Nitrospira defluvii | reverse complement strand
GCAGTCGGGAGGGGACTCACCTCAATAAAAAGTTTGCCGCCCTGCTCGCCTGATGCGCTGATGTTGAACGTCACCTCGACCTCATCTGGAACCAGTCCTGTCCTCAAGTCACCCTCTGCTTTTTTCATTTCGCGGAACCCTGCACCAACAGAGTGCATGGCGCTTTCAAGTGTAATGACACTTGGTTTTGGCACGACGTAAGAAGCGCATCCCGTCAGGGATGCTACGATGGTGGCTAGGATGATGGTTTTGATTGCGTTGTGATTCATTGTTTCTCCTTTGGTGTTTTGTTTTTCCCGTCCGTCGTGGACGAAAGCTGGTAGCCGCCTAACGGCTGCGTTTCAGCCGCGGCGGCTCATGATCGCACCGGCCGCCGACGACTGCAAACGCGGGTTAGACGGACCAAGATGGGACGAAATGACCGTCAGGCTCAATAACTAGAAAGGTCTGCACCTTCTTGTTGCTCGGGTTGGTCAACATGCACCCGTCGTCGCATACCGAGGCTCCTGCTCGCGGTTTATGGAAATGCCCAAAGACGAGCGCATCGAAGTCTGCGAGCTCACTCAGCGGCGTGTACTTCACCTTTGTACCTCGACCTTGGCCGTCGCGATACAGTGAGTAGCTGTATGCGTCGCTCTGCCTTTGCAGTGCATCCCTTACTCGATCCACCTGCGTGGCGGGTGGATCGTCCCGCATCCACTCCTCCAAGAGTTGTCGGCCTCTTTCTCTGCACGCCCTGCGATCCCGCGTCTCGTGTCCCCTGACAAACTCCTGGAAGGCCTTGTCCATCTCTTGGGACGCCTGGGTAAAAGCAAGCTCGCCTGGGACTGACGAGCCGCAAGATATCAACATCTCGGCGAGGATGCAGTAGGAGACGTCCTCAGCCCTGCGCGTGAGCTCAAAAATGTCCTCATCATCGAGGTATTGGTTGAATACTCGCCTGATGTCGCTTGCGTACTTGTACACCAGGCACGTATTCAGCGCCTTCGCAACAACCCAAAACTTAGCCAGACGTCGTCCCTCAACTAATCGGCCCGCATCTCCTGCAAGAATCCGCCACGCAAGGTCGATCCAGTGACCGTGTGTGAAGAGCACATTACGCCGGCCAATCACTTTCCTAAAGAACGGGTAATGGATATCACAGACACGTGACAGCCGACGTTCACGTGTTTCATCGCGGAGGCTCCTGAAAGTACCGCAATTCTCGAACAACCACGTGCTCCAGAAAAAATCGTCGACGTCTCCACATTCAGTATAGAAAACGAACGCATCATGGTTGCCGGGAATGTATTCGACCGCCACCTGACTTTTGCGGAGCCGACTCAGACAATCATAAAGATCACGCCAGTTGTTGAGGACGGTGGATTGCTGGATCTCCTTTGCTGAGATCCAGTAGTCAAGAATGTCGCCGAGGAGGACTAATGTATCGCCGCTGCGGATCAGCGGGATGAAATTATTGTAGAAAAAGTCGCCTTCGCTAGCAGGCAGACCCAAGTGGACGTCCGAGCACACGAAGTACCGTCCAGCCATATGTCACCCCGTGTCGTATTTTCGTTCGTGAGACGTCACGCGCTCCCCACCCACCAGCGGTTTCCTTCCGGAGCAAGCTCTTGGGAACCGTCTAACGTTGAAGTTCGGCGGACGACAAAAGCGCAGCTTTTGTTGGTCCGCTGGAACGCCCAGTTAGGCTAAAGAACGCGCCCGACAAGAGAAAGCTTTTCATCGGCCCAAACATCCTCTGGACTGATAAAGCCTTTGGGGTTGTAGGCGAACTCCTTTCCTGCACGTGCAAAACACTCATAGACCAGTTCGGAGCAAATGTACTCGCGGTCTCGTTCCTTCTTGCCTATGCCAAGGGTAATGCGGGCCATTATTTTGGCGATCTCATCCTTGTCGTAGGGTTGCGTCAGTTCGTCGATGCCAAAGGTGGAAAGGCCTACGATGGTTTCGGACGTCACGTCTTTGCAGCGGGCAAGGACTGCTCGCCCTTTGTAGGGTTTGCCATCTTCATAGTCATTGAGGTATTTCGACAAAGGGGCAAACCGTACCCCCATGTCTTCAACGCTTTCTAATAACAACACGCGGTCAATGGAATCAAGACGAAACACGATGCCAACATGACTCCAGGGGCTGCCGGTCATTTTCTGAATCGCCTTGGAAATCAGGTAGTCTCCGGACGTGAAGAGAATGTCCCCGGACTTCAGCTTTGCGCGAACATCTGCGTACGGAAGAAGAGGGAGCGCCTTGATCCCTTTGCTTTCGATATGAACTGCCATTTCTCACTCCTCTCGCTAGTGGTTGTGGTGGCTGTGAAAAGGGGCCTAACGTTTCGGCCTGAGCCGCGGCGCTCCAGCGAAGTGTCGCGCCGTCGGATCCAGGCCGGTGTTAGGCCGCGACGGCAACGTACCCTGTCGCGCAGTCGCTGCCGGACCCCAAAGCATCTTAACGAGCAGGAGGATAAAGCCGACTCACAAGGGCTTTGTCGCTCTGGGACAGTTCATTGCGCCCGCCCAAAGCCTTGCCGCCCGCCCACGTCCCAGAGAACATTTGGTTCATGACCGACTCAGGATCAAAGTCACGGTAATCGCCGAGTTCGGCGGCGGACACCTTCGCGAATATCTGGCGGTCAATCTCCTCCTTGCTCCAGAAATTGGGAGATCCACCTAGCTCCCGATAAATCAGGTCCTTGCTCCAAGGAATGTTGGCTCGAGGATTCTGATGCTCTTCAATCAATCCGAGGACGTGCCCGAACTCGTGCAATACGGTCCTCGGCTCAACCTGCTGCAGGTTGATGGTCGCCTCATCTTGAGGGACCGCCAACGCGTCTGTGCCTCGGAAAGACCACGACCCAGCCTGCTTGAACGACAGTCTCACCTCAGCATCTCCTGCGGTCAGGAACTCGAAACGAAGGTTGGCGTACTTCGTCCACTCCCGAGCAATTTCGCGGACGAACGTCTGGGACTTCTGGTCCCCATCGAGGAATCGGATTCGGATAGTCGCGCCGGTCGCCCACAGCTTGCTATTTGAATCGCGTCGGACTTTGTCAGGCCGCTCGACCTTGACTCTCTCCAGCGCTGCCGCTTCACGCGGATTGAGTTGGCGAATCGAAACGACCAGCGCGAGGGCCGCCTCCTTTTGGGCCGAGATGTCGCCCAGGATACTTTTCGCTTCAGCCAGGACGGTTTCAACATCGCGTTTCAGATTCGCAACCGTCGCTTGGGCCGCCTTCAAGTCATGCTGGGCTTCGGTGAGCTTCTCCTGCGTGTCCCTCGCTTTGTCGAGGGCAGAGTCGAGTTTGAACCCGAATGAGTAGGCGCCAACGACCAAGAACACTGCTAGAACGCCGCCGGCGAACTTCGCAAACCGAAGGAGGTCTCGATCTAAGACGTATGTGACACGTGTGGACTCAGAGACCTTCTGCTCAGCGGCTTCAATTTGCAGCAGCATGGAGTGACAGAAACGACACTTGATCGCGTCCTCGTGCACGTCTTCTTTGCAAAAGGGACAGGTCTTCATGTTCGTGATCGATTCGCAGCGGCCAACGACGGCGTTGAGCGGCCACGGCGAGCGAACGCGAGCCAGTGGACCGCTCGAACGCACTGTTAGCCCTTCGGGCGGCATGGACTGCAACCGTTCGGCTCGCAAGGGAAACATTGTTGCGTGCTGGGGCAACAGTAGTCGTATGGACCGCAGTTTTTCGGATCGCAGGGCGCCTCGACATGTTTGTGCTCGCTGTCGACCGTGTTCTTTTTAATCTCCCTGCGGACATTTGAAAGGGCCGGTGAGGCGACAATTTCCTCCAGGCTCTGCTCAAGTACAGACCCAACGGCCCATTGTTTCGACATATTGCATGGAGCGACCAGCCCGTCGGGTCCGATAGTCAACACGTTCTCGGCGCAACTGCCGCAGAGTTCGCGCATGTCAGGGGCCACCGCGTTCGCCGCACGTCCGATTTGGCGCACACGATCGCTCCCGATGTGCCGAATGCCCATTTCGCGGAGAAACTCCCATGTCTCAGTAAGATCCGGGCGATTCTGATCCATCTCGATGACACCGACCCGCAGGCTCAGTTGTGCTTCCTGCACCCGCTGCATGTTACGTAGGGTGCGCTGAAAGCTTCCTCTCTGCCCCGTGATTCCATCGTGGATCTCGGGTCTGCAGGAGTAAAAGGATGTTGCCAACGCAACCTGAAACGCGCGGAATACCGACAGGAGGTTGTCCGATAGGTGGGTCAGATTGGTGAAGACTTCGATTAAAGTGAATCCCGTCCTGTAGGCAGACTTGATTAGGCGTGGAAGACTTCGGTTTAGCGTTGGTTCACCTCCAATGAACTGGAGCTTGCGGCAGCCAAGGCGATATATCTGGTCTATGACATTCAGATAGTCGGCCTCATCCAGAATGTCTTTGCCTCCAGTTGTTGGAGACGACTCCGCATAGCAGTGAACGCAGCGAAGATTGCAACGATTCGTGAGTTCCAACCACACAAAATCCAACTTCTGGGCCACGTCGTTGCCGAGACCCGAAGCTTGCGTGCCAAGGTGCATAGGCTTTCCTCCATTATTGGCTAACGACGGCGTTGAGCGGCGCGGGGCACGAACCCGACAGAAAACACGTCGCCGTCTCACCGCGTCCGCCTCGAACACAAAGTTAGATGCACTTTTTCGTAACCATGGTGATAGAATAGCCTTCGAGTCGGTTCTACTCGATTCTCGAGCCTTACAATGAGGGCCTGGTGGTTAATGAGTGTGTCCGTAGCAGCTCTTTAAAAAAGGAGGTGTCCATGGACAAAGAGACTAGTAGCTTAAAACTGAAAGTTGTCGGAACACTAAAAGTACCACTGATTGTTTTTGCGTTTGTTTTATCCATGTTCAGTTTGGAATTAAGCTACGTACACATTCGTGACTCGAGTAGAGCCGATTCAATCTTTTCCTCCCGCCTCAGACTATCTTTCTTTCTCAGCGCTACGTAATTCGTAGCTGTTTCGTGCATCTAACAATGTTTAGGCCGATCCGCATAAGAACCGGATCTGCCATTTTCTGTCCGCATAACACGCCATCAATGGTCGTGAACAATACCCCATAATCGACGCTCGTTCAATGAGTTACGCCCTATCGACCATTTATCACGGGTGCTTATGCGGATCCGCATAACAGCACCTCCGTAAGGGGGTTCAAAGTCCATCCAGCGGACTGCGAACGCCTGCCGGCCCTTGATGAAGCACATGCGTGCAGATCATCGTCGTTTTGACGTCGCGATGGCCCAACAACTCCTGGACCGTTCGAATGCCTGCCTGTGCGTGGCACGCAGACAGGTCATAGCCGCTTTCAAGCACGTGTGTGGCAAAGGCATGCCGGAACGTGTGGCACGTGGCCCGCTTTGTGAGCCCGGCCTTCGCCACGGCATCTCTGACGGCCTTCTGGACTAATGATTCGTCAATGTGATGACGTCCTTGCTCCTTGGTCTTGCCGTTGATCCATCGGTGCTCCTGGGGAAACACCCATTGCCAGCGCCAGTCCTGTGGCGCAACTGGCCCGGCACATTCTCAACAGTAGCACCGCCGCCGTCAAGTCCAGCCAGGGTGGTTGTGTGGATCCAACGCTACCAAGTCACAGGCCTGAGCACGCTGCTGCTCTACGGCCTGCTGCGGTGGCCCTCGCCGCAATCTCGGCATCTATCCAGGAGCGAGTGTCGGCCCGAGGCCCGCGAGGATCAGTCGCAGGTTATTGCGTAGTCGCTTCTGATAGAGGATCTGGTCGTTCGCATCGATCACGACGAGGACACTGTTCGTGGCATGGAGATCGATTCCCGCACGACAAGACATCTCACACCTCCTGAATTCGGGTGAAGAAGCCTTCGAAATGGTGATCAGAAATCTTTATTGTGTATGCCCGCCAGGACATCACATGTGAACTGTGTCGCCGTTACAACCTGTCATGACGGGGCGGCCTCTGCCGGCCGCTCACTTGTCCGATGGAGAGCGTTCTTGTCGAAGTTCCGCCAGGACCGCAAGGATTTCCGCCGGACGCGGCGGACAGCCGGGGATGCGCACATCGACAGGTATATGCCGTTCCACCGGACCCGTCACCGCATAACTCCCCTTGAACAGGCCGCAATGAATCGCACAGTCTCCCAGCGCGATGACGATCTTGGGGTCTGCCGTCGCCTTGTACACGTCTTTCAACGCCCGTTCCATATTGACGGTCACCGGTCCGGTGACGACCAGTGCATCGGCGTGCCGCGGGGATGCGGCAATATGGACCCCGAACCGCTCCACGTCATAGACGGGATTGGCGAGCGCATTCATTTCCATCTCGCACGCGTTGCAGGAACCCGTGTCGACTTCGCGGATCGTCAGCGAGCGCCTGAACGGCTTGGCCTTTTCGATCGCTTGCTGGCTGACCGGCTCGTGCGGCGCGTTCCCGTCCGGATGCCGTCCCGTGACGACGCCGGTCTTGAGACTTTTTTTGATGATTCGAAACATACGGCCTCCAGTCTTGGCTTTCAGCTCTCAGCCATCAACTCTCAACACCGGAACTCTTGCTGACAGCTAAAATCTGATCGCTGACGGCTGTCCTCAAGTCACAAATCGTTCCCCGCGTAAGACAGATTGAAGCTCTTATTGATCAGCGGGAAATCCGGCACGATGTTGCCGAGCGCCGCCCATTGAATCGCCGGCCAATTCACGAAGGACGGATCGCGAACTTTACAACGGTGAACCCACCCCTGCTCTCCTGCCATGACCATATAGAGAATCTCGCCTCGCCAACCTTCGACGGCCGAGATGGCCCACTCGCCGGGCACCGGCGGACGCATCGGCTGAATCGTGAGCGGCCCCTGTGGCACCATCCGGCGGATCTCACGAATCAGTCGGATCGACTCATGCACCTCATCCAATCGCACCCGCATCCTGGCGCGCACGTCACCATAGCGATAGCGCATCACCTTCGGCTGGAGTTCGTGATAGGCAGCGAAGGGTCGATCACGCCGGATATCCCTGTCGATCCCCGATGCGCGACCGACGACGCCGACCACCGCATGGTCCCAGGCCGTGCGCTCGGTGAGGATGCCCGTATTCTCCAATCGTTCCGTGAGCGAGGCGTTCGCGAACAGAATCTTTTCGATCGCAGTGAAGTCTTGCTCGATGGCGTCCAATTCCGTCACCACCTGCGTAAGTTGTATGGCAGGCACGTCGATAGCAACCCCGCCTACGCAATTGACGCCCCGGAGAAAGCGCGATCCGGTCAGGCGATCATTGAGTTGCATGAGCTGCTCTTTCATCCGCCCGCAGTGGGCATGAGCGAGGGCGTAGGCAGTATCGTTGCAGATCGCCCCGACGTCGCCGATGTGATTGTGCAGCCG
>JACQHN010000210.1 GCA_016199015.1 Nitrospira defluvii | reverse complement strand
TGCCGCGAAGCTGATCGAGTGTGCGCGGAGTTTGACGGGCCAACTGCACCAGGACTTCGTCACGCATGACTCGTCCCCTCGGCACATTACGACGCCGGGCTTCCCCTTCCCGCCAGGCTGCGAGATCACGCAGGACGCCGGCGGCGCGAGGTTTGAGACTCTCCCAGCCGCGAATGCGTTGATAGCGTTCTTGCGGGTCGCGAGCCTGCGCCCCGAGTGAGACCTCCAAGCGAGAAAACTCTTCATCCACCCACTGCAGGCGACCCATGACGGTCAGCTTTTGTCGGAGATGTCGGTGGATGGGTAAGAGGAATGTCACGTCGTCCAGGGCATAGACCAGCTGCTCTTGACTCAGCGGGCGCTGGCTCCAATTCGTAAACGTATGAGCCTTGTCGAGTTTGACGCCTTGGACACGCTGCACCAAGTTGGCATAGGCCGTTTGCGCACCGTAGCCGACCATCGCCGCTGCAATCTGGGTGTCGAAAAATGGTTTCGGCAGGCGCCCGGCATGGTGAGAAAACAGTTCAAGATCTTGCCGCCCGGCATGCAGCACTTTTTCGATGCGGGTGTCACAGACAATATCCCAGAATCGGGCGATGGGTGCGGTGTCCTGCACGGCAGGAAAATCGATGACAGCGCCCACGCCCTCTGCGGCGACTTGGATCAACTCCAAGCGGGGGATAAAGTGTTCCTCACCCATGAACTCGGTATCGATGGCGATGACCGAGCTGTCCACGAGGCGGTCGCACAGAGCATCCAACGATTCGTCGGATGTAATCAAGGTCTGATCAGGTTGTGTGGTCGGCATAGGTTACTCGGTGGGACGATATTCCGCCCCGCGCGAAATCGGCGGTTCGGTATTGCTAAGGCTAAGATATTCTTTTAAGAATTGATAGGCTTCGAGAATCCGCCGGAGCTCCGGTTCTGAACTCCGGTCTCCATTGCGGGCATCGGGGTGCAGTTCCTTGGCGCGTTGGCGAAAGGCCGTGGTGACATCGGTGAGCGGTGTGCCGAACTCCAGGCTCAGAATCTGGTAGGCGTCGTACGCGTTGGTGACTTCATTGGTCGCGCCGGTAGAACTCCCCTCCCCTCCTGCCGCTTTCAAGAAATCAGCGAGATTGATCTTCCGTCGACGGTGACGCGACCGCTCGCGCACTTCGCTGTCGAGTTCGTCCCAGCGGTCTTCGACGAACTCCAGCCGAGACTCCAATCGAACGGCGCCAGACACATCCTGTATCTGCTCCAATTCATCTTCGATTTGCTGCAGCGACCGTTCGACCTCTTCGAGCCCTGGCTCGATACGGAAATAACTGTCCACCCGTTCCTGCATCATGAAGTCGACAGCAAACTCCATGCTGTCCATGTTTTTGGCGCGCAACATGCCGATCCGACGACGCATGCCCCGCTGATACTTGAACAGTCGATTGGTTGAAAAGGCCACGATTCTTCGTTGGGCGCGACCTCGCGATCAGGATGACGGCAAGGTTGGTCGCATCTTAGCACAACGCTTCGTGCTTCGATAAGAGTTCGGTACCCGGCTCGACGTGCGTTGCCGGGGGGCTTACAAACACCAGAATGCTATGCCTGCCACGATCGTCGGCGGCAAGGCGGCGAGGAGTAATCCGACCGGATGAACGGTTTCATCTTTGAAGTGACTACGCAGAATAGCCAGGCCGGCCGGATTCGGTGCATTGGCAATGACGGTCAAGCCGCCGCCCGTGACGGCTCCGGCGACCAGGGCATACTTAAATCCATCGGATAGCCCTTCGACCAGCGATCCCAGATAGGTCAGCGCCGCATTGTCGGTAAAGGCCGTCAGGATCGCTGCGCCGAAGAACACCCCATCATTGCTCATGCTCATCAACACCGGCTGCAACCACCATTGTTGCTGGCCGCCCAAGACGACCAGGCCTGCCAAAAAGAAGGCTACGAGCAACCCTTCGCGCAGGATCAAACGGTCTTGATGGCGTTCATAGGCCTGAGCCACACCGAGAAAAAACAGGAACAGCCCCATAAAAATAGCGGGGTGGTGAGCGAAGATCACCACCCCGCAGAGGAACAGCAGGTGAAGCACGGTAATGGCGCGCGGAAGCGCGGCGCCATCTGTCCGGCGTTCTCCGACGGACAATTGGGACAGTTCTTTGCGGAAAAGCAGTGTCACGACCAATGCGTTGACCAGTACGGCGACCGCCGCTTTCCAGCCGAAGGTCTGCAACATGAAGCTGATATCCCAATCCCATGTGCCGGCCACCATCAAGACGGGCGGTGCGGCGAAGGGCGTCAAGGTGCCGCCGATCGAGATGTTCACGAAGAGCACGCCCAGCGTCGCATACTTCAAATGGGTGGAAATCCCATTTCGAAAAAAGCGGTCGCGTAGAATCATGGCCGCCAGCGTCATGGCCGCGGCTTCCGTAATGAAGGATCCTAGCAATGGGACCAGCGCCAGGACCGTGAAATAGAACCCCATATTGAGAGGCAGCGGGATGGCGTTGCTCACGAGACGCACGCCTTGCAAGGCGGTATGCAAGACCGGACGCGAACCGGCAATGACCATGATGGCAAACACGAACATGGGTTCGATGAAGGGATAGGAATCGATATATTGTATGGCGGCCGCGGCCCCATCCGTCATGAACATAGCGATCATCAGCACCGAGGCCCAGAAACCGAAGACCACCTCGACTTCGCCCAGCAGGTGCCAGAGTCCTGCATGCGTCGGACGGGTATGTGCCAGGTGTTCAAAGAACGCAGTCGAGAAGGTATGCAGAATTGCGACGACAAAGAGTGTGGTTCCGATGAGCTGAATGGTTGTTGGGGTCACGCCGATCTCCTACACACCGTCACAATGAGGCTCTGCCCGCCATGTCGCGAGCGCACAGATTGGCCCCTCTAAAATATCGGCGTACTGTACATGGATCGCAGGCATCGCGCCAAGCGAGAAGCGAAAAAGATGGGGAGGGATTGCAGAGGGTTAGACTAGCCCGCATGATTCATGACGGTTCGTCGCGAACTGGCGGAGTCGCGACGCGAGACGGGCGCGCGGAGCCGT
>JACQHN010000209.1 GCA_016199015.1 Nitrospira defluvii | reverse complement strand
GTGCACCGCAAGGGCGCCACACGTGCCTTCGGGCCCGGCAGTCCCGAACTCCCGGACTGCTATCGCACCATCGGCCAGCCGGTGATCTGCGGCGGTTCAATGGAAACGGGTTCCTATCTCCTGGTCGGCACAGATTGCGCCATGCAAGAGACGTTCGGCTCGACCATGCATGGGTCTGGAAGAACCATGTCGCGTGCCCAGGCCAAACGCACCGTGCGGGGGGACCAACTGCTGCGCGACATGAAACAGCGCGGCATTCTGGTCAAGGCCGTCTCGATGTCAGGCTTGGCCGAAGAGGCCGGATTCGCCTACAAGAACATCTCGGATGTGGTCGACAGCGTGGATCGCGCGGGAATCACAAAAAAGGTGGCGGAACTGAAACCAATCGGCAATATAAAGGGCTAGCTCTTTATTCCCGTGACATCACTATGGACCAACGCCAGCATCCGCGTTTTCCCGTCCGGTTTCACAGTTCTTTCAGCTCCGTAAACCTGGTCGCAGGTGACGGGATCGTTGTCGATCTGTCGTTACGAGGATGCGGCATCCTCAGTTCTATCGACATCCTTCCAGGCACTACGCTCGAACTCCGCATTTATACGCCAAGCAGCGAGGGGCCACTCACGGTCGGGCAGGCGGTGGTCCGCTGGTGTCGCAGCGCCCGTGTGGGCCTCGAATTCCTCTCGCTGCAACCAGGGGAGTGGGCACGCCTCCAGGAAGTCGTGAAAGAACTCGATCGGCAACCCTACCAACGGACCGACGAGGATGGACAAGGCACCGACACCTAAATGCACCTCTGCGTATTGGGGAGGATTCAGAATGGCTCACGCGCCCGTCAATACATCCGGATTGCCTCACACATGGCTTCCGGCGATGCTGATCAGTTGTGTCATTTCACTCCTGTGCGCTGGAGCACTCTACTTCATCCTGGCTCAACATGATCGCGCACTGGTCGCCCAGCGTAATGCCGCGGCCATCGCGACGGTCAACCAGAGTGGGCGGGCTATGGCGCGGACCTTTGCCTGGTTCGGTGAGTCGCTGCTCAGCGAACATCTCGCCACCGTCCAGCAGGCGCTGGAGGAACAGGCCCCACAATCCGATCTCCTCGATGCCGCTGTCATCGCGGAAGACAACGTGATCGTGGCGGCCCGCAATCCTGCCGCACTCGGCAGGCGACTCCAAGACCCGGAGTGGTTGGCCGCGCGCAGGAGTCAGGGCGGGTCCATTGCCCCAGGCCTCGAACAGGGACGCCACGCGCTGATCGTAGTCGAACCGCTCCGTCAACAGAAGCGCATCATCGGATGGATCCGACTCGTCCTCGCCACACCTCAGGATGTCTCGACAGTGCGGTCGAACGAGGACCTGGCGCGAGACGTCGCCCTCGCAGTCGTACCGCTCTTCTTCTTGATGACGACGCTGCTGATCCTCACCCTGCGCGGGATCATGAGCCAGGTCCGATCACGCATCGGCCGCATCCTCCTAGAGGCGCTGGACGAGCCTGAAGACTCGGTTGTGAGAGCCGTAGAGATGTCCGAAGCTGGTTGATCCTTTCCGAGCGGCGCTCTTCCTTGTCCCGCCGGCACGTCCAGCCTTCCGGACGGCTCAATCTACTGACCTCAGACGACCCTCCTGCCGCTCAGCAAGTGCTATTTATGTAGCGCTTATCCGGGAGTTTGATACTCTCATACGGAAGCCAAGCAGGCCGATCAAAGCGCCCTCAATCGCATCGGCAGGCGCATCGTGTGCCGCTATTGAGCCTTCACGTTCGCCCGAAGACAACGCTATGACTCCAGCTCGTCCCGTCATCCTGGTCATCGACGACGACCCTGTCGCACGACTCTTTGTCCGAAGCGCATTGGAACCGGCCGGGATGGTCGTGACCGAGGCCGCCGGGGGGCGCGAAGCGCTGGCGCTGTTCGAGACGCTCAACCCCGATCTCCTCGTGCTGGATATCATGATGCCGGACATGGATGGCTATCTGACCTGCTCGCGCATCCGTGCACTTCCTCGCGGCAAGCGCATCCCCATTCTGATCCTCACGGGATTGGATGACGCGAATTCCATCGCCCACGCCTATGAGCACGGCGCCACGGACTTCATCAACAAACCGGTGAACGCCACGATTCTCTGCCACCATATCCGATACATGCTCAGGACCAGCAATGTCCTTCAGGCGCTGCTCCGAAGCGAATCCCGGCTGGAATTGGCCCAACGCATTGCGCGTATCGGCAATTGGGATTGGAACCCCAGAACGAATCGTTTTGCCATGTCGAATGAACTCTGCCGCCTGGTCGGCATTCACCCGCCTGATTTTGCCGGTACCTTTGAAGCCTTCCTGGGTCTCGTCCACCCGGACGACCGCGGGAAGGTAAAGGCGGCCCTGGAGAAACTGATCAGTCACGGGGCCCCCTGCGATATCGACCACCGGATTGTGTTGCCCAACGGAACGGACTTCACCATTCACCTGCAGGCTGAGGGAGTGCGCGAGGAAGAAGCGGAGGAACTGACGATCGTCGGCACGGCACAGGACATCACCGAACGCAAACAGGCTGAAAAGGCCATCCATCGCCTGGCCTATTATGACAGTCTGACCGGCCTCGCCAATCGGGTGCTGTTCAAAGACCGATTATCGAACGCGCTGTCGTATGCTGAACGCCACCACCTACACCTCGCGACGCTGTTTATCGACTTGGATCGGTTTAAAGTCATCAACGATACGTTGGGACACACGGTGGGAGATCTCTTGCTCACCCATGTCGCGGAGCGGCTCAGTGAGTCCGTTCGCCAGAGTGACTCGGTCGGTCGTCATGCCGACCACGAACCGTCGCATGCGCTTGCCCGCCTCGGAGGAGATGAATTCACCATTCTCCTGACCACGCTGCCGCACCCGGAAGATGCCGGCAGGGTAGCGCGTCGGATCCTCGATTCGCTGGCCCACCCGTTCAGCATCGACGGGCATGAAATCTTTATCTCGGCCAGTATCGGCATTTCCATTTATCCCTCGGACGGCACGACCGTGGAGGCTCTGCTGAAGAATGCCGACACGGCGATGTACCACGCCAAGGAGCAGGGCCGAAATAACTGCCAATTTTATTCGTCGGGCCTGAACGCCGCTGCCGCTGAACGGCTGGACCTTGAAAGCGATCTCCGGCGCGCGTTGGAACGGCAGGAATTCGTCGTCTACTATCAGCCCAAACTCAACATCCACTCCCGCAAAATATTGGGTGCTGAGGCCCTGGTGCGCTGGAAACATCCGAAACGCGGCCTCCTGCAGCCCGGGGTCTTCTTGAATGCGGCGATTGATACGGGACTGATCCGTCCGATGGACGAGTGGGTGCTGCGCGAGG
>JACQHN010000206.1 GCA_016199015.1 Nitrospira defluvii | reverse complement strand
TCGTAGAACCCCTGCTTCGCCAGATCAACAAAGTTCTTCACATGGTTGGGCGCTACGTCGGGGAACAAGCGCAGCACGATTTGTCCCCATGGCTCGTTTTTCGACGTAATGGTGATGGTCGCTTGTGTTGAACCCGCTTGTGTCGTCATCTCGTATCCTTTCCTGCTCAGTTAAACCGGAAGGGCGCTACGCTCTCCCCTTCCAACCCTTGGCTTACCGCCGTCCATGTGAGGCCATCGTCATCGCTGCGAAAGACCCCCGAACTGGTTCCGGCATAAAAGCCCCCTTTTTCGCCTTCGATCAACACTTGTATAGACAGGTTGCTGAGCCCCTTGTTCAAAGGCATCCATTGCCGCCCCTTGTCGACGGATTTAAAGATCCCGCGGCCCGTGGCCACATAGACCCCGCGGTCGTTGCTGATCAGCCCGCGAATGGAATCGTTCGGCAAGGCCCGACTGATGGGCACCCAGGTCTTTCCTCCGTCGCCGCTGCGAAAGACGCCGCCGTCGAATGTGCCGGCATACACGCCCTGCTCCTTGTCCACCGCCAACACCCGGATAAAATTCTCCACCAGGCCTTCGTGATCGCGCAATCCCTGCCGGAGGCGCGTCCATCCTCCAGACCGTTCCTTGTAACTATGGATACCCTTGCCGGAGGTGCCGGCGTACAAAGTGCCGTCGTTGGTCCGCGCCAGCGCATGCACCAAAATTTCATCCAGGCCGGTGGTCACGACCTTCCATTGATCCTGCGCGGCATTCAACAGATAGACGCCGTCGCCCGTGCCGGCATAGAGCCCCTTGGCGTCCATCATCAGAGCCTTGATCTCCAAACGCTTGAGCCCTTTATTGACCGCCTGCCAGCTCTTGCCCGCGTCACGCGAACGGAACACCCCGCCGCGAAACGTGCCCGCATAAATGGCGCCGTCTTTCGCCGTCGTGAGACAGAGCACGAAGGGATCCGTCAAACCCTCGTTGACCGACGTCCAGGTATCGCCCCGATCGCCGCTTCTGAAAATGCCCATCCCGAACGACCCGGCATAGACCACCCCACCGGTTCCAGCTACCAGGGCCTGAATGCTCATATTGCCGATATCGGCTGACCCAGCGGGGTCTGCGCCTGGATGAGCCTGTTCCAACGCCGGCGCTCCGCTGCTCGGGCTCCCGTTCGGAGCCGATACCGCGTAAGCGATCCCTTGCAGAGCACCCAGGGTCAGTGCCATCAACAGCAGCATGTGACGCATCATGGCCAGACCCTCCTTCCAGAAAATTATATGCATTAGGCTAACGGACTCGATGCCCGGCAGTACCTATCGGTATATCAGGATCCAGCGGCAAATTCACGCCGAGCGTCGGCCCGCCTGCCCGCCCGAATATCTTGGCGCCGAGAATGCCGATCTCATACAGCACCATGAGCGGCACCGCCATCAGCAGCATCGTGAACAACGTGGCATCCGGCGTGACGATGGCCGAGATGATCAGCGCTGCCATGATGGCATGTTTGCGATAGTGCGCGAGCGTCGCCGCCGAGACGACCCCAGCCCGCGACAACAACGTGAGGACCAACGGCAACTCGAAGGCGCAACCGAAGATCAGCAGGAATTTAACGTTAAAGTCGATGTACGTACCGACCCCCAGGGCCGGGGTGATGTCACGATCCATTCCGAAACTGACGAAGAAGTCGATCACCAGCGGCAGGATGACGAGGTTACAAAAAACCAGTCCCAGCGCAAACAGCAGGGCGGCCAGCAAAAAGAGGGGAATCGCCCAGCGCTGTTCCTTGGGAAGCAACGCCGGGGCAATGAACTTCCAGACTTGGTAAAAAATGATCGGCAGGCTCAGGATGATGCCCGCCAGAAACGACACTTTAATGGAGGCAAACAGCGCTTCGGTGGGTCCGTAAAACACTAACTGATTGGGGAACGGGCGATTAAGCCAGGCGACCATCTCGGAGGAGTAGGCGAACGCCGTCGCAAACGCGACGCCCAAGGTCACCGCGATGATCAGCAGCCGCTTCTTGAGCGACTGAATATGGGCGGCCAGTGGTGCGAGCATCGCCTGTCTGAATCAACGACCCGGCTCTCCGTCACCTCGATCGCGAGGCCATTTCGGAGGACTCCTCGACTCTCGCTAGCGAGAGGATCGAATGAGTTCGGCCATTTTGTCTTTGGTGGCCAGCTTTTCTTTTTGTAACTGTTTTTTCAGCACTTCTTCGGCAGGGGTCAGGACATGTCGCCGCTGTAAATCCGCCAACTCCGCATCAAGGCGATGGTGAGACTCTTCCAGGGCTCGGAATTCTGTGTTGGATTGCCGTAACCGATCAGTGATCGCAGTCTTCGCCTGCATATCGCACCTCCTGGTTGACTACACCGGTCCATGAACAGTCGTCCTGCTACTCGGCTTCTGCAGCTCTCCCGGCGGCGGCTCACAGAGAGTCGCTAATTGGAGCGGCGCCATGTCCATCAGCACCGCATCCTCGTCAGGGTTTGTATAATAGCGAGTCCGCGTGGCCGCCTGGCGAAATCCGAGCCGGTCATAGAGAGTCAGCGCCTCCTGATTCGACGCCCGGACCTCCAGCATTGCCCGATTCGCCCCTCGCTCCAACCCGGTTCGCAAGGCCGCACAGACCAGCCGCGTCGCGATACCCTGCCGGCGAAATGGGACGAGCACGGCCAGATTCATCAACCGCACTTCCTCAAAGACGATCCAAAAACAAAAATAGCCTGCAATGACGAGGGCCTCAGACAGCGGATCGGGACACTTCGCCAGCAGAAAGTGCGCAAATGGATTGCCGGACAGTTCGGCTGCCAGCATTTTGCGCGTCCAGGGGGCAGAGAAGCAAGCCTGTTCGATAGCCCACACCTCATCAAGCGCATCCGGGGTCGCCGGCTCAATCATCACGCGGTCCGAAGCCATCCCGTCACAACCTTTCAGCCACCCAAACCCGCAGTCCTACTTCCTTGCACGTGGATCAGCACCTTCTCGACTGACTCGCCGCCGACCCTGCGCCAGCTTCTTCGCCACCCGTTCTCGCCGACGCTCGAGCGCCGACACACCCTGCTGCTCGTCGAACTTTACTTCGGCCTCGGTGCGCTGCACATACAGCGGGACGATATTCACTTCAGGCAACTGCCCGCTTTCAACGCGCCGCCGCGCGGCAAGGGCCACACTGACGGCCGAGGGACGCTGCTGTTCCGGCGTCGCCTCCTGGATTTTTCCGCCGATTGACTCAATGGCCTGCCGGATTTCCTGCCCATAGGCTTGCCACCCATCTCCAAACAGCGTGGAAGTCTCCGCCCCTTGCACCGCCCGAGCGACGGAAGAGGGAGGGCCCACCTGTTCGGCCATCCGCGTATGCAGGACTGGTCCCGGCAGCCACTCATAGGCAGCCCAGTACACTTCATTGTGCCGACTCTTGAGTACCGGCACCAGCAGGCCATTCACCTCGCGCAGGCTCCACGCCATGGCCTCCAGAGTCGGCACCGGCGCTATGGGAGTTCCCAGGACCGCGCGAAAGCCCAACATGGTCGCGAGCCCCACGCGCAAACCGGTGAACGATCCCGGCCCGATCGATACCGCCAAACCCTGCACATCCCGTAACCCGAGACCGGTCTCCCGTAACACGCGATCGATGGCGCCCATCAACGAGCGTGCGTGCGATCCCTCGGCATCCTGCTCGGCAAGCGCCAGCACCCGCTCGTCTTGCAGCAGCGCGACGCTTTGCCAGGCCGTTGCCGTCTCGACCGCCAACACATGCTGGGCAGATGGCGCCTTCATACCCGCCCCAGCTCGCTCGGCTTGATCGGTTCATTGGGAATCAATTCGTGAAACGTCACATGCAAACTGCCCGAGCCTTGCCCGTCGGTCATATGAATGGCAAAGGGTCGCAGAATTCGCTTGGCCGCAACGGGCTCCTGCATATTTATTACCCCAGCTGCCTCAGACGCGCCGACCGCACGATAGTCGTCGAACTGCATGGTCGCCTCAATGTCCCCTGCCGGAGACAGTTTCTCTTCCTGCACGACGAGCAAATTGCGCCGGTCGAACCAGATTCGCCTGGTCACCAGCGGAGCCGCTCCATTATTTCCCGGCGCGGTCAGCACATCCAGGCGATAACGGTCACCGTCTTCCGTCAACCGAACCTGCTCCTGTGGCCCCACGACCTGCGTCCCGATGATGCCGCTCATCGCCCAGACGCTCAACTGAAAGGGCCGGGTGAGCTGGCCGAGCCGATCCGTCTCAGAGGGGCGACCGACCACCTCACGGTCCATGGTCGGCAACCGGAGTTTGAACTGGTCCTCGATCTGCACGAACTCAAACAACTCGCTCCCTACCGCCGTGAAACCGCGTAGCCTGATCGCATTGGGGCGCTGATAGAAGACGGTGCCTTGAACTCGTTGGCCGATCGGCAGGATGCCGCCGGTGATCTTGGCACTGAAGAGACCCTTGATCGTCCGAACTTCTTCCGCCTGCTCCTGCAGGAGCGCGGTCAGCTGCTCAGCCGTCGCCTGCATAAGCGGCGTGGTATCAGACCGTCCAAAGAGCGCGCAGCCTGATAACAAGGCAAAATGAAAAAGGCAAAAGGCAAAAGTAAGGTAGCTTCTTCCTGTTACTTTTTCCCTTTTACTTTTTCCTTCAGGCCAGTACCGCATCCAACGCATCTCCGACTTCATGAATGCCGATCAATTCAATACCCTCGATCGGTTCCAGTTTTGCGACGTTCCGTTCCGGCAACAGACAACGTTTGAATCCCATCTTCGCCGCCTCGCGAATCCGCAACTCCGCCTGGCTGATCGCCCGGACCTCACCACCCAGCCCGACTTCGCCCATCACGAGCGTCGTAAAATCAATCGGACTCTCGCGGAGACTTGACGTGACCGCCGCGACAATACCCAAATCGATCGCCGGCTCGTCGATGTGAATACCGCCCACGACATTCACGTACACATCCTGCCCCGAGAGATGCATGCCTAGCCGCTTTTCCATCACAGCTAGCAGCAGCGACAAGCGGTTGGGTTCCACACCGTTGGCCATGCGCTTGGGCATCGCATAGTTCGTCCCCGATACCAACGCCTGCAGCTCGACCAGAATCGGCCTCGTCCCCTCCAGGCTGGACACCACCACGGAACCGGTGCTGTGCAGCGGCCGCTCAGCCAAGAATAATTCGGACGGGTTGCTGACTTCCTCCAACCCGCCATCCTTCATCTCGAACACCCCGATCTCGTTCGTCGAACCGAACCGGTTTTTAACCGCCCGCAGAATGCGAAAGCTGTGGCTCTTGTCCCCTTCGAAGTACAACACCGTATCCACGATATGTTCCAGTAGCCGTGGGCCGGCGATGGCGCCTTCCTTGGTGACGTGCCCGATGATAAACACCGGCACGTTGCTGCGCTTGGCAAACCACATTAGCTGCCCGGCCACTTCCTGCACTTGGCTGATACTGCCCGGCGCCGACGTGAGCTGCTCGGTATAGACCGTCTGGATCGAATCCACGACGACGGCCGCCGGCTGCACCTCTTGGATGGACTTCAGAATTTGCTCGAGCGACGTTTCCCCGAGAATCAGCAGGTGCTTGCCGTCGATGCCGAGACGCTGGCCTCGCATCTTGATCTGCCGGGGAGACTCTTCGCCTGAGACATACAGCACTTGTTCGCCCGGTGCCGCAAGGAGCGGTAGGGCTTGCAACAACAGCGTGGTCTTGCCGATGCCGGGGTCTCCGCCGATGAGCATCACCGAACCGGGCACCACCCCGCCGCCCAACACACGATCGAACTCGCCCATCCCCGTACTGTGCCTGGGCTCACCCACGATTTCGATGTCAGAGATCGGCGTCGCAACGGCCATCGCTGTTTTCAGCAGGGCTTGGCGGCCTTTGGGAGCTGCGGGCAGGCGCTCTTCCTTGAGGGTGTTCCAACCTCCGCAGTCGGGGCAACGTCCGAGCCATCGTGGCGCCTGGTGGCCGCACGCTTGGCAATGAAAAATAGTCTTGGCCTTCATCTGCCCTCGCCTCGCATCAAAGGAAACATACCCACACGCATCGTAAAGGAAATGGGAGAGAAAAAGGAAGGAGGCGGGGCGGTCGGGAAACCCCTCTGTGCCAATATGAGTGGGACACGTTGCCTCTCTTCAATTAGAGTAGCGGGCGGAGGAGAAGCACCCCTCATGCATGCTGACAAGAAGTACGCCCGTCGAGGATTGAAAGGAACTCAGCGGGCGACGGCGATGCCTGCGGACGAGTCCCCCCAAGGAGCCGCCTCACCACGACCAGCCGTGAGCGTCCCGCCGGACCCCGAGGTGGTCGCCACGCCGACCCGGCGACGCTTCACGGCGGAGGACAAGCTGCGCATCCTGAAATTGGCCGATGCCTGTACCGTGGTGGGGAGTCTGGGGCGCTGCTTCGCGCCGAAGGACTCTACGCCTCGAACCTCACGACGTGGCGCCGCCAACGCACGGAGGGTGTGCTCTCGGCCTTGACGCCCCAGAAGCGAGGCCGAAAGGAATCAGTCCGACATCCGCTACAGGCCGAGAATGAGACCCTCCGCAAAGAGAACACCCGGCTGTCTACGCGGCTGAAACAGGCCGAACTCATTATCGACGTGCAAAAAAAAGTCTCACAGATCCTGGGCATCCCGCTGGAGACGCCCGAGGAAGACGGGCACGCCTGATGGCCGCCACACGGTCGCTGTCCACGGAGATCGGCATTAAGCCAGCCTGTGACGCCTTTGGCATCGCCCGATCGGGGTTCTATCGCGGGCAGGGCCCTGCGACGGCGCCCGCCCCGCGGCCGAGCCCCCCGCGCACCTTGTCGTCCGAGGAGCGGCAGGCGGTCCTCGCGACCTTGCATAGCGACCGCTTCGTCGACACCGCCCCGGCTACGGTCTACGCCACCCTGCTCGATGAAGGCCGCTACCACTGTTCCCTCCGAACCCTGTACCGCATCCTCGATGCGCAGGCGGAGGTCAAGGAGCGCCGGAACCAGCTCCGTCACCCGGTCTATCAGAAGCCGGAACTCCTGGCGACCGCCCCCAATCAGGTGTGGTCCTGGGATATCAGTGCGCCATGCAGGCGCGGTTGGAGACAGACCAACCGCGTCGGCTGCTTGCCGACTGGCAGCTGGAATGCTGCCCCGCTCGAGAAGGACCTCGAGCGGAAGGGGGCTGCAAAGCTTCGCCAGGTG
>JACQHN010000197.1 GCA_016199015.1 Nitrospira defluvii | reverse complement strand
CGGGTCAGGTTCTCAACGGTGGTCGCCTGCTGGTGATCGTTTTCTATGTTTTTGAGGGTAGGTTCCTTGATCTGGACGGTCTTGGAAAAATCCATCTGGCGGAGGCCTTTGTCCACGCGAATGGTCTTGATAACGGACCCAACCCGGGGCCTCCTGGCGATAGGAAACTGAGGAAACTCCTTCGGGAGGTGGTCGGGCGGGCAGAAGAAGAACCCGGCATGGGCCTCTCCCAACATGGCGGTGTCGTTGTAGGCATCGCCAGCGGCCATGACGCGGAAATTGAGGTTCTTCAGCGCGGCGACTGCATGTTTCTTTTGGTTCGGCTGCCGGAGTTTGTAGTTCACGATGCGACCGTTTGGTGCAATCTCCAGTTGATTGCAGAAAATCGTCGGATAGCCTAACTGCCGCATTAACGGCAGGGCGAATTCATAGAAGGTATCAGACAGAATAATCACCTGCGTCCGTTCACGCAGCCAGGCGACAAACTCAGCCGCGCCTTCCAGCGGGCCCATGGCGTCGATCACGGCCTGGATGTCGGCCAGGGTGAAGCCGTGCTGATCGAGAATGTTCAACCGTCGTGTCATCAGGGCATCGTAGTCGGGCATTTCTCTGGTCGTGATTTTGAGCTCCTCGATGCCGGTCTTGATGGCAAAATTGACCCAAATTTCAGGAACAAGCACGCCCTCTAGGTCCAGGCACACAATCACAGGATTCTGCATGAAGTCTCCTCCAAGGAATTATGAATTTTGAATGGTGAATGGTTTGGATCGGCGGAATTCATAATTCAGCATTCATAATTCATCATTGGCCGCTCTCGCGGCGGGTCTTTTCCTGACTGAGATACCGCCAGATTTTATCGAGGGCTTTCTCGAACAGTTCTGTGCCGGCCCATCGGCGCGTCTGCTCAGTCTGGTGCCGTGCGGCCCAGTCGATGGCCAACGGGAGCGGGATGAGCCGGGGCGTAGTCGCGGTGAGGTCTGCCCAGAGCAGGCTCAACGTCGTACTGATTCGAACGGCGACGGGAACCGGTCGGATCGCCTCATTCATCATGTTTTGGCAATCGGTGGCCGGCGAGGTCACGGCAAGTTCGCGACAGGCCGCAGGTCGATCCTCGTAGATGCTACACACTTCATTCTCTAGGAAGGGGCAGGGCATGCGGAGCGCATAGTAGGCCCGGTTCAATGGTTCAATGGCCTCGTCGGTGACCGGATTTTGAGATTCGGCCAGTGAGGTCAGTTGTTTCAGCAAGCCGGCCTTGGCCAGGCGTTGGTTGGCTAGGTCGAGTTGTGCCAATAGGCGAGTTCGCTCACTTTGCTCGAGACGGTCGATCGTCTGTGCCAAGGCGAAGGCTTCCGGTGCTGAGATCGGCACCAGCATCCGACAACAGGCTGCGCAGCCCTTCTGACAGGAGACCGTCTGACCGCTTTCGAGTAACCGGCGTTGTTCCAGCGCCTGGGCTTCTTCACCGAGGCTGCGCATGAGCGGGAGAATGGCTGTGATCGGCACGAAGCTCGTCGGCACTCCGACGGCGGTGGTGACCTCTCCACTCGGGGTTTGAAGGGAGATTTCAAAATGTTCAACGACGGTCTGGTTACTCACGGGTGTCGATCGCTGATTCCGGATAGGGGCCTGCTGTGTGATGGAGTCTGGACCGCCTTCTTGCAGCCGCTATCATAGAGAATCACCGATTCAGCGGTCAACCGAGGTGTCGTCGAAACATGCCTTGCTCCGGGGGGAATGTTGCGGATACTCTGTCGCCGATGCGTTTATCAGGTCACATCATCGGGCTCCTGAAGGAGTATATGCAGGACCTGGTCGAGCAGGCTCGCCAAGAGTCGCAGGCCCAGCAGACCTTTGGGTTTTCCGCGCCACCGTACCAGCCGGATCATGCCATCGCCGATTTGCTGGCGATCTTGGACGACCGTATCGAATCGGAAGGCGTGCAAGTCGGCCTGCCGATCGAGTTGTTGCACGAGATGTGGCGACGGTGCAACGAAGGTCGCGCCCAGATCGCCGAACGCGTGTGGCTTGAACGTAACCTCGACGCGCCCGATTCCTCCAAAGCCCGCATCCGCGAACTGACGTACGCCTCTGTGATCGACTATCTTGAGAACGAGCCTGGCGGAGACTAATCCATGCGAGCAACCGGATTTCGACCGCGTTGTCTGGCGCTGCTTTTCTTGGCCGTCGTGGCGGGGATCATCTTCGTGAAAGGATACGCCCAGAGCCAGTCAGATGAACCAGCCAGTCGGCCGTCACTCACGCTGAAGCCGATCATCACCAAGGGTCTAGCGCAGCCGCTCTACCTGACCCATGCGGGCGACGGCAGCGGACGTCTATTCGTCGTAGAGCAAGCTGGCCGCATCCGCATTCTGACGCAGGGAACACTGCAATCGCTCCCCTTTCTTGACATCAGCGACCTGGTACTGGCCGGAGGAGAGCGCGGGTTGCTCGGGCTTGCCTTCCATCCGGACTATGCGCGGAATGGGCGGTTGTTTGTGAGTTATACCAGGCAGCCGGATGGCGCAACGGTGGTAGCGGAATACCGCCGCAACTCCAAGGCCGACCTGGCGGATCGGCAGGAGCGGGTGGTGATGGTCGTGCCGCAACCGTTTGCCAATCACAATGGGGGCATGATCGCATTTGGGCCTGATGGCGCACTCTACATCGGGCGGGGCGATGGCGGCGGTCGCGGCGACCCGGACAATCGAGGGCAGAATCCGCACGATCTGCGGGGAAAGATTCTCCGTCTCGATATGGATCGGGGAGAGCCCTACGCGATTCCTGCCGATAATCCCTATGCGTCAGGCGGCGGTCGCCCGGAGATCTATGCCCTTGGGTTGCGAAACCCTTGGCGGTTTTCGTTCGACCGTGAGACCGGCTCCCTGTGGGTCGGCGATGTGGGACAGCACGCCTGGGAGGAAGTCGATGTGGTCGTGCGCGGAGGGAACTACGGCTGGCGTCTCATGGAGGGGCGACATTGTTTTCTCCCTCAGACGGACTGCGACGGGCCCGGGCTCCGACTTCCGCTTCTTGAATATGGACATGAGGCCGGACGCTGTTCGATCACCGGCGGGTATGTGTATCGGGGACCGAGCGAGCCTGCGCTCAAGGGTCTGTATGTCTATGGAGATTACTGTAGTGGAGAAATTTTCGGGGCGCGGGTGGAAGCCGAGGCGCGTCCGAGCCTGCTACAGAACCCTCAGGTCTTGCTGCGGTCGGGCCTTCGGATTTCCTCCTTTGGAGAAGATGAAACGGGTGAAGTCTATGTGGTGGATCATGGGGGAGGGGTCTATCGTTTGGAGTCGAGTCGTTAGTCGCGGCCTTACAACTTCCCGGCGATCCAGTAGACCAGTATCCCGGCAACTTCGTCGATGGCCTGCGTGGTGATGAGTAAGGCTTTGGCGGTGGGAAGGAAATCGAAGAGGGTACTCTGGGTCCAGATTTGTTCCGGTGTGTGTTTTGATTCATAGCCGCAGGCGACCGGCGTCACGACAAAGCCTTGCTTTTCAAACAGACCCACCGCGCGAGGAAGATGGTAGGCGGCGGTCACTAGCAGGATGTGGCCTGCTCCCAGAACCGCCTTGCTCTGAACGGCATTTTCATAGGTGGTCCTGGACTTCTCCTCCACGAGGATGGCTGATTCCGGGACACCGAGGCGCAGGGCCCACCGTTTCATTTCGTGGGACTCCGGTGGCCCAGTCTGGAGCACAGTGGCGATTCCTCCCGTGAGCAGCACCTTCGGTGCAAGGCCCTGGCGCCACAAGTCTGCGCCGCAGGCCGTGCGCTGGCGCGACGCATCCGAGACATCATCGGCCGGCCTGAGCGATCCCTTCGCAAATACGCCTCCTGCCAGCACGACGACGGCATCGACTTTCGAGGTGGAGGTGGCGTGGAACGGCGGGTACCATCCTTCCAGCCATGCGATATACATAGTGGAAAGGAGCGGTGTGGCGGTCAGCAGCAGGAGCAGCAGCGTGCAGAAGGCGAAGCGCCTGACCCAGGTGGTTCGTCTGGGTGTCACAGGAAGCCATGCGGCCAACAGGGTCAACAGCGCTGCGAGGGCAATCCAGGACAACGGATACAGTGCATATTTTGCGGCCTTGTAGATACCGAACCACAGCGGGGTCAGGTCCATGTACGCTCCCGGTTGACAGGCCCGACAGAATGCTCAGCATACACTGAGGCACGCGAGACACCAAGCGTTCAGGAGGAATGGATGGCACAAGGACGACAATATTGGTTGATGAAATCGGAACCCGAGGCGTTCTCGATCGATGATCTTGCCCGGGCGCCGAAGCAGACCACGTCTTGGGACGGGGTGCGGAACTACCAGGCTCGCAACTTCCTACGGGCGATGAAGGTGGGCGATCAGGTGTTGTTTTATCACAGCAATGCGAACCCCCCGTCGGTCGTGGGGATCGCCGAGGTGGTCAAAGGCGCCTATCCCGACGCGACTCAGTTCAATAAGCGGGATACGCACTACGATCCAGGCAGCGATCCTGACCAGCCTTGCTGGGACGTGGTGGACATTCGGTTCGTCCGTAAATTCACGGCGTCGCTGCCGCTGGATCTGTTGCGAGGGCAGGTTGGCCTGAAGGGAATGGAGTTGCTTCGAAAAGGTTCGCGGCTCTCAGTTCAACCGGTGCGGGGAACGGAGTGGGACGAGATTATTCGGCTTGTTCGAGCACAAGCCGATCGGTAGGCGGTCTGGGGAAAGCCTCTTCCCGGTAAGGAGAGACTTGTGCCGTTAACTGATCCAGGTGCTTTAGGTACGAGCTTTCCCGTCATCCAGATAGCGATGTTGCCAGTCGAGCCACGCGTGTCCCAGTTCATGGGCGAGAATATATCTCCGTCGTGTCACGGGAAGTCGCTTGCGGATATAGATCGTTTTGGCTTCGTTGTCCCAAATTCCATCGGCATTCGCGTCCTGCCGGTCCATTTCAGAATCAGTGACCTGCCGGATCATGATG
>JACQHN010000204.1 GCA_016199015.1 Nitrospira defluvii | reverse complement strand
GATGGTTGCGAGCAATTTCAGATGTCGTTGCTCAAGGTCGAGCGTTACAAGCGGGGTTGGATGCCACATCCTGACTTCACCACGTTTGCTGGAGAGCCGGATGCATAGCGAAAGGTGCACGTCCGGTTCGGCGAGAGGGCGTGCGAAACCGCTGGTCGCAAGACCGGAATGGCGCGCACGTCCTACTCAACCCTACATTCCGATGGCGCGGGGCTTCGTGTACTGGTGTGCCGTCCTGGACTGGGCGAGTCGCCGGGTGTTGGCCTGGCGGCGCTCCACCACGCTCACGACCGATTTCTGTCTGGACGCGGTGCAGGACGCCGTAGGCCGCTATGGCCCGCCAGAAATCTTCAATACCGATCAAGGGTGCCAATTTACGAGCCAGGAGTTCACGGGGTTGCTGACACACCACGGCATTCAGATCAGCATGGACGGGAAAGGCTGCTGGCGAGACAACGTGTTTGTCGAGCGGCTGTGGAAAAGCCTTACATACGAGGAGGTCTATTTACACGCCTACGACACCGTCGAGGCCGCGCCCCAGGGCTTGGCGCGCTATCTGACGTTCTACAATCAGACCAGGCCACATCAGGCGCTTGACGGCCAGACACCTGACCAGATGTACTATGAGAATCTGACAACACGGCGTGCGGCGGCGTAGTCAACAATCCGCCAGGCACCACTTAAGGAAGGCGCGAGACTGTCCAACCAACCGGAGCCACCTCTGTCTTCAGAAAATACGTTGCATGACCTTCGTGTCCTTGCCAAGCTGCCCCTGCTCGTCATCGCCCCAACACCTCACGGCATTGTCCGACAGTAACGCACAGGTATGCTCTCTCCCGGCGGTGACGGCCACAGCCGTGGGGGCCACCCACGTCACATCGGTCACGGTCACCTTGAGCAACAGGCTGCCCACACCTAATTGGCCGCTCCCATTGTTCCCCCAACATTTGATGGTGCCGCTCAACATCAAGGCACATGAATGTTGCCAGCCCGCGGCGAGGGCGATAACACCGGTCGTGAGTTCTGCGACATTGATGGGAGTGACCCGATCGGCCGTGGTGCCGTCTCCCAGTTGACCACGTTGATTCTGACCCCAACATTTCACGCCGCCGGTCATCAGCAAGGCACAGGTATGTCGTCCCCCCGCAGCAAGCGCCGTGACGCCACCCCCAAGACCCACGACCTCGGTCGGCGTGTTTCTCGCAACCGTCGTGCCATCTCCCAATTGTCCATCCTGATTATTTCCCCAGCATTTCACGCCCCCACTGCTCGTCAGCGCACAGGTATGACTCCAGCCCGCGGCGACGGCGGCAACACCGCGCGCCAGCCCGCTCGCCTCGACCGGTTTGCTCTTGTCCACGGTGGTCCCATCACCCAATTGCCCGTCCTGATTCTTCCCCCAACACTTCACGCCTCCCGTGGAGGTGAGGATGCAGGTATGCTGCTCGCCCGCACGTCGCTCCTGAGTTCGGCGACATCCACCGGCGCCACCCGATCTTGCCTGGTCCCATCACCAAGTTGGAAGTCATGATTGCTCCCCCAGCACTTGAGGCCTCCGACTATCGTCACGGCACAGGTGTGTCGTTCCCCCACGGTTACATCCTTGACTCCCATCATCAGGCCCGACACGTCTACAGGCACTCGTTTCCCTGTATGGGTCCCATCACCCAACTGTCCATATTTGTTGGCGCCCCAGCATTTGATGCTCCGGTATGGGAATGCATGCAGGTTGCTCCAGCCAGCGCAGATGACGGTCAAACGTTCTTCTCCCTTGGAAGGTGAGGCACTCGCTATGCCGTGTAGACCTCAGGAACGGCGGTAACCAGAAAGCCACTGAGCGCCATGAATCATAATATAGGACAAGTTGGAGAGTGGCACTCTTCGGACCTGTCTCTGTCACGTCATCATTCACGATAGGACAGATAAACGACATGGATTCACCAGGGTCTAGTTTCGCCGCTTTATGATCCTTGTTCTGAACACTGATGTTTTGAATGATGTTGTCCGGTCCAAAATCAATTTCTTTGAGTAGGCACACTACTCGAACGTCATACAGCGATATCAAATCCCGCCCGTTGCGTAATGTGAAAGGAACGCTGAATGATTTGGATGGGTCAAGAGGTGTTGTCACGGCAGCTTCAACCTTCGGTGTAAGTGCGGACCAAGCCTGCCAGATGCCGAAAAGAGTTAGTGGAAGGCCCACGACGGCTATAACGCCTTTCAATCCACGCAAACCACGTTTCCACCATGGGGTATAAGCCTGTGGCTGTCCATTTGGATTGACCCGCTGTGCCGCTGGGGGGATTTTCTTTGGCCCTTGTCGCCTCTTACCAGACATGACTTGATTCACACCACCACTGGAATGATTTGTTAGCGTTGTTTCCCGAAAACCTCATCCATGACTCCGTAAAAGGTCTGTTCACGGGGTTTATCGATGTTGGCGAGCATTGCCGCAATGTCGATTTGGCCGGGAGCGTACTCAGCAATCTCGATGCGCTTGGAGTTGCTTCCTCAAATACCGGCTCTGCCCCTTTGACCTTCCATCCAGGGTCTATGGATTCGATCTCACGTAGGAGAGCCGGGGTGATGTTTTCTCCATCAGGAGTGAAATGCTCCGGTCCTAGCTTGATGGTCTGGTGCTTGGGGTTGAAGTTGAGGTAAAGGCTCCAAGGCTCGACAGGCCTTCCACCATCGGCAAAGTATCCCATGACGTAGCCAGCCATTCGTATTACAGAATGCTCGTGCATGGCGTAAGCCAGTTGATTTCCGTTTCGCACGATATAGAGGCTCCAGCGGAACCCTGGCAAATTGTTCAGAAGACCCATGTGCTCCTCCCTGGACAAGATCAATGGCATGTCCCTATGGACGACCGACAAGCAAACGGATGGCTGTTAACTCGGTGAAGCCTCACACCATCTTTTCTTTTTCCCACCGTCATACTTCACCGCTAGGCCAGCCTTGACCAACTCCTGAGCGACCTCCTGCCCATCAGCCATGACCTTTGCCAGAATGCGGAAGTACTTATCCCGCTTCGGTTCAAGTAGTTCGATCTTCTGAGCTTGAACCATAAGCTTCTGAGTCAGTGCTTGAGCCTGCCTCGCTAAAGTCTTCTCCTCCTCACAGATACCCTTCATCTCTGGTGTATCATAACAGTGGGGTCAGCAACTGTCTTGACTGTCAAGACAGTTGCTGGCCCCACTTGCCCCGTTGACCCCGTTTATTCACCCGAAAGAGGGAGCGCAGTGAGGCCTGGCCTTGGCAGGCACATTCAGGTGAATGCAGGTTTGCGTCGCAGATCGAGGGTGAAGGGCAAATCTCGATTCCGCTCCTCAGGCTGGACGGTCATCGGTCCCGGCGTGTGGCCGTGATCCCAGAACCGAGCGATGCGTCGGGCTTCGGCTGCGTTCGCGTTGACCGGAAACGAGGTAGGGTTCCGTCCTCCCGGATGCACCACGTGGTAGGTGCAGCCGCCGATCGTGCGGCCGGTCCAGGTATCGACGAGATCAAACACCAGCGGGGACTGCACTGGGATGGTCGGATGCAACCCCGAAGGTGGTTGCCAGGCCCGGTAGCGGACTCCCGCCACGAACTCGCCCCGCGTCCCGGTCGGATGAAGCGGGACCGGACGCCCATTGCACGCGACCAAGTGGCGTGTATCGGTCATGCCGTTGACTTTGACCTGCACCCGTTCCACTGAAGAGTCCACATAGCGCGCGGTGGCGCCCGCGACCGCTTCTTCCCCCAACACATGCCACGGTTCAATGGCCTGACGCAGTTCGAGCTCAATACTTTCAGAGACCACGCTGCCGAAGCTGGGAAAGCGGAACTCAAAAAATGGCGCCAGCCACTCGATCCGGAACGGATACCCAGCGGATTGTAACTCCCACATCACGTCTTTCATATCTTGCGCGACGAAATGGGGCAGCATGAACCGGTCATGCAATTCAGTCCCCCAGCGCACCAACTGAGCTTGATAGGGCTTGTTCCAGAATCGTGCGACGAGGGCACGCAACAGCAACATCTGCGCCAGACTCATCCGGGGATGAGGCGGCATTTCAAAAGCCCTGAATTCCACCAAACCCAGGCGTCCCGTAACAGAATCCGGCGAATAGAGCTTGTCGATGGAGAATTCCGCGCGGTGCGTATTGCCGGTCAGGTCCACGAGCAAATGCCGCAATAGGCGGTCCACCAGCCACGGCGTCACTGCTTCCTGCCCGGCGACCTGCTTGGCCGCCATGTGCTGAAACGCAATCTCGAGTTCATACAGGTGATCATGGCGGGCCTCATCCACCCTGGGCGCCTGACTAGTCGGCCCCACAAACATGCCGGAGAACAGGTAGGACAACCCAGGATGATTCAGCCAATAGGTGATGAGGCTCCTGAGCAGATCCGGACGGCGCAACATCGGACTGTCTGCCGGCGTGAGGCCGCCTAAGGTGACATGGTTCCCGCCACCCGTGCCGGTATGGCGCCCATCGAGCATGAACTTTTCCGTACCCAGTCGTGACTGGCGTGCTTCTTCGTAGAGAATGTGCGTGTTGGCAACCAGCTCGTCCCAGGTCTTCGCCGGGTGAATATTGACTTCAATGACTCCTGGATCAGGGGTGACCTTGAACGACTGCAATCGGGGATCATAGGCAGGCGGATAGCCTTCCACCCATAGAGGACTGCGCAGCTCAGCCGCAGTCTGCTCAACCGCGTTGACCAGATCGAGGTAGTCTTCCAGATAGGACTGAGGCGGCATGAAGACGTGCAGTCGTCCCTGCCGGACTTCGACGCAGAGTGCTGTCCGAAGCACATCGCGAGCCGATTCACCGACCGCCCATGCTGTGGTAATCGAGAGTTGCCGTTGATCGGGTGCGCCTGGTGAGCACGTTCTAGACCTGGCCGGCCCTAAGGAGGATTTGCGCGCCTCCAGAGGGTCCCGTTCTAGTTCGATCTCTACATCTTCCGGAGCTGCCCAAGGGAGCGAGGTCAAGGGCAGCCGATAGCCCATCGGCGAATCTCCTGGTAACAGGTACAGCCGCCCTCGCTTCAGCGGCCAGGGGCCGGAGATCCAAAGGACTTCGCGCGCACCCGAGTGGCGAAGACCAGCCTGCGCCACTGCCTTCAGCGGCAGCACATAGCCGCTCACTTCGCCCAGCCCGCGATCCAGTAATCGAGCCAGGGTGCTGCGCTGCTCCGGATCCTTGAGGTCCTTTTGGAGTGGATCCACGTTCACCGGCAGCTTCTGTTCCTCCATCAGATAATGCCAGGCATCTTCATAGGCAGGGATGGCAAACGCGGGGTTCAGATTGAGTCGCTCGGCTAGCCGAGTCGCAAACGTCCGCGCGTGATCTGCCGTGTAGCCGTAGGAGATTGTTTCGTCGGCGATTAATGCCGGTTCATGCCAGACCGGTGCTCCATCCGTCCGCCAATAACAACCCAACGCCCAACGGGGTAAGACTTCGCCTGGATACCATTTGCCCTGGCCATAGTGCAGCAGCCCGCCTGGAGCAAAGCGATCCTTGAGGCGCTTGAATACATCACCGGCGAGCTTGCGCTTGGTGGGACCCAGCGCCTCGGTAGTCCACTCGGCACCCTCCATATCGTCAATCGAGACAAAGGTCGGCTCTCCGCCCATCGTGAGACGCGCCTCTCCAGCCTGCAAATCGGCATCGACCTGATGGCCCAGCGCTTCGATGGCGCGCCATTGTTCTTCGGTATAGGGCTTCGTGACGCGCGGATCCTCGTGAATCCGCGTGACCGACATGCGGAAGTCCAGCTCGAATTCGCACACATCGGTACGGCCGATTACCGGCGCGGCACTGGACGGAGAGGCCGTGCAGGCCAAGGGGATGTGCCCTTCTCCCGCGAGTAAGCCTGACGTCGGATCGAGCCCGATCCACCCTGCGCCAGGAATATAGACTTCCGCCCAGGCGTGGAGGTCGGTGAAATCCTGCTTGGGCCCAGCCGGTCCCTCGAGGGGCTTGACATCAGCGGCCAGTTGGATGAGATACCCCGACGCAAACCGCGCAGCGAGACCCAAATTGCGCAGAATCTGCACCAGCAGCCAGCCACTATCGCGACAGGACCCCTGACGCAGGTGCAACGTGTCCTCACAACGTTGAACGCCCGTTTCTAGACGGACAATGTAGTCGATATCCCGCTGGAGTCGTTGATTGAGGCGAACCAGAAAGTCGTTAATGAAGTTCGACTCCCCGCGGTCGGCATTCTTAAACCGTTCCAGCCAGGCTCCAAGCAACGGCCCGCAGGGTTCGACTTCGAGGAACGGCGCCAACTCCTTCGTCAACTGCGGGGCATAGGTAAACGGAAATCGCTCGGCGGACGGCTCAACGAAGAAATCGAACGGGTTGATCACCGTCATATCGGCCACCACATCCACCACGACCTCGAGTTCGGTGGCCGGCTCCGGAAAGACGAGGCGTGCCACGTAATTGCCGTAGGGGTCCTGCTGCCAGTTGATGAAATGAGTGGTGGGACGAACATGCAGTGAATAGCTACAAATCCGCGTTCGGCAATGTGGCGCGGGGCGCAGCCGGACTTCATGCGGGGACAGGGTCACCGGTCGATCGAAGCGATAATGGGTGGTGTGGTTGAGCGCGACTCGGATGCTCATACATTCAATTGTCCCAGTACGGATCAGGCAGGTCGCTGAACAGCCGCTTCAACCCCGCCCCCCACCGCTGTCGCACATCGTCAAAATAAGAGTCTTGTTCTCCCATGCGCCGTTGGAGTCCGACTTTCAGGCTGTCCCGCTCGTAACACAACAAGTCAATCGGTGGACCGACGGAAATATTGCTGCGCATGGTCGAATCGAACGAGATCAGGACGCATTTCGCCGCCTCCATCAGACCGGTGGAGTAGGTGATCACGCGGTCGATGATCGGCTTCCCATACTTGATTTCTCCGTTCTGGCAGTAGGGCGTATCCGACGTCGCTTCTATGAAATTGCCTTCGGTGTAGATATTGAACAACCGATGCCGCTCGCCACCGATTTGCCCACCCACAATGAAGCCGGCACTGGTATCAATATTGCGTTCCACGAGATAGGGACCGTCGCGCTTCTGCACTTCGCGTAAGGTGTCACCTAGGAGGCAGGCCAGATCGTACAGGGACCCGAGATTCCAGATATTCTGTTGGTTCATGTGCGCTCGCTGTTCCAGCAAGGCCACTACGCCTTGGGTCACGGCGAGATTGCCGGAACTCAGCATGACGATGAGCCGATCCCCTGGACGCTCGAACACGGTCATCTTGCGAAAGTTGCCGATCTGGTCCATTCCTGCGTTGGTCCGTGAATCCGATGCGAGTACCAATCCCGAATCCAGGATGACACCGACACAATAGGTCATCACTCACCCCCACAACGTTAGGATATGGCCTGAACAGCGGTCAGTCGTCTCACGCAAGCTCAGGAAGAACCGGCACTCAAGGTTCGAGCGTAGACTACCCCCCTGCAGGACGTCAAGACAACTTGGCATTACAAGGTGGCGTACGGAACCTAGTCAGACGCGCGATCAGTCAGGTCTGTGTTCGCTGCCACAATGCGCACCCCCATAGCCCCAAGAAAGACTTTAAATTGCATGAGACGATGGGCGGACTCGTGATCGAAATTCCAATTGGACGATAGTGCGAGCACAGAGAAAGAGCCTGAAATTCCTGCAGCCAGGCTGGGTGGAAACGGTGTGAGAACGTACCGGCAGCTCCCTCATCCCAGCGTGGCGCGATCGCGTGAGAATTCACTGGTGCATACCCCGCCAGGAAGGCATTCATCATCACCAGGGCTGATTCACAGCGCACGGACGAGGCGATCCAATAGAGAGAATGTACCGGCTTCTCATCGACGCCCCTCTAACGGGGGGTGGATTTCTTGGACTAACTCTGAAAAAGTTCCTCTGTCCACGCTTGTCCGAAGCCGAGCGTCCAGGAAATGAAAACCGATGGTTCACTAGGTTTTTTGAGGTCCTCTACATGAATCGTCTTGATCATGTTCGTGCCCGCGTTTTAGGCATTATTAATTCCCGCCTCGCCCCCTTCGCCGCCCGCGGCGACAAGAACCTGGTCAAACCGACGTACATCTGCTTCAAGCTGTCGGAGCGGTGCAATTCAAAATGCATCCACTGTGATATCTGGAAAAACCAGCAGGAAGACCCGCTTACGATCCATGAGTGGTTCCGCACGCTGGACAACATTCGCGAATGGGTCGGACCAACCCACGTCGTCTTCACGGGCGGCGAAAGCTTCCTCCGGCGAGACACACTCGATATTGTGAAACACGCCACCGGCCTCGGTCTCGTCTGCGAGGTGCTGACCAACGGGTTATTGACAGAGCGGCATCATTGCGAGGAACTCGTCAAAGCCAACGTCGACCAAGTCACCATCTCGCTCGACGGGGTCACCCCAGAGACCCATTTTGCCGTACGCCGAGTCCCGGGCATGTACGACAAAATCCTTCGGACCCTCGACGACCTCGACGAATTTCGCCTCAAGCACAAGGCACGATTGAAGATCCTGCTCAAAATGGTGATCATGAGGCCGAATCTTCACGAAGCCGTCGCCATGGCCGACTGGGTCAAAGCCAAAGGACAAGCAGCCCTGCGGTATCAACCGATCGAGCAAAGCTACGCCCAAGCTGAAAATCTCAACTGGTACAAGGACAGCGACCTCTGGATTACCGACGTTGCCCGCGTGAAGGCGGTCGTAGGAGAGTTAGTGCAACGTAAACAGGCTGGCTTTCCGATCCGGAATACGGTCGAAAATCTCCAATCGATGATCCAGTACTTCGAGAACCCGGACCGTGAGATGCGGAAGGTCCAGAACCACGATGAACGCGGTTCAGACCTGTGCCTCTCCGGAGTGAGCAGCATGGTCATCGCCAGCAACGGTGATGTGCGGTGGTGCTTCCAGATGTCACCGGCGGGCAACGTCAAGACCCACCGGCCTCAGGAGATATGGAAAAACAGACCGGAATGTTGGAAACAACCCTGTCCCTGGTTTGGGTAGGCCTCGCTCGCCTTTCAGAACATTCCCTTCTCACAATCTTCGATTGGACGGACTCACACAGCCGGCAGCGGCGCGTATTCGGCAACATTGTCTTTCACAGAGGGAGCGGAACTGGCGTAAGAGTTGAGTATCGACTCGCCCGTTTGCCGAAACGGAAAATACGTGACGCCCAATGTTGTACTACAGAAGCCACCCTCTGCCGCACGCGGACGAGGCGAGCAGAAAAGAAGAACATCCCCCTGTTCTGATCCGTCACTCATCGAGGCTTGGGCGAAGAAGGAACGGTCCATAGACCAGGGCGAACAGCAGATAGTGTTCACCACAGGGTCAGGTACACTGCGGCCGCAGGCGAGTGAGCAACTGAACTCAGAACGATGAACGAGGAACGCTGAAGTGACAATCATTTCCTTGCTCATCGCTCACCGTTCAGCGTTTCCTGGTTGGCGGCATTTTTCAGCATCCTATCGGAATAGGCATGAGAGATAAGAACTACGACGCGATCATCATCGGGGCTGGTCACAATGGACTCGTGACCGCGTGCTACCTTGCCAAGGCAGGCTGGAAAGTTTTGGTTCTGGAGCGCCGCTACATCGTCGGCGGCGCCTGCGTGACGGAGGAGACCTTCCCCGGCTTCAAGGTCTCCACTGCTTCCTACGTGAACAGCCTCTTCCGCAAGGAGATCATCAGAGATCTCGGTCTCGAGTCCTACGGGCTCAAGATTCTGGAACGTAATCCCTCCTCGTTCACGCCCTTCCCCGATGGTCGCCATCTGTTGCTCGGCCCCGATCCTGCGCTGAACCATCGACAGATTGCCAAGTTCAGTCTCAAGGACGCGAACGCCTATCCAGCCTATGAGGCCATGCTCGAACGGATGGCCGCGGTCCTCGAGCCCCTGCTGACCATGAGCCCCCCCAATCTGGCGAAGCCAGGACTGCGAGACCTCTGGACTTTGTATCAAGCGGGCAAGCCATTCCAAGCGATGGGGCCTGCCATGAGCGAGGCCTTTGAGATCCTCACCGCCCCGGCGCGACAGATTCTGGATCGCTGGTTTGAATCAGAGGAACTCAAAGCGACGCTCGCGACCGATGCCGTGATCGGGGCGATGGCCTCTCCCTCGACTCCCGGAACCGCCTACGTCCTCTTCCACCATGTGATGGGAGAGACGAACGGGAAACGAGGCGTCTGGGGCTATGTGCAGGGAGGCATGGGAGGGATCACGCAATCGTTGGCGGCCGCCGCGCACGATCTCAAGGTCGACATCCGTTGTGAGGCTGAGGTATCAAAAATTCTCGTGAAAGACGGAACGGTCCGTGGCGTCGCCCTCGCCAACGGAGAGGAATGTTACGCGCCGGTCGTCGCCAGCAATGCGGATGCGCAGGTGACCTTTACCCGATTGCTGGATGCGAAGCTGCTTCCGCCTGAATTCTCAGAGGCTGTCAGCCGCATCAGTTACGAAAGCGCTTCGCTGAAAATCAATGTGGCACTGAGTGAATTGCCGAACTTTCTCGCCTGCCCTGGCCTGGAGCCAGGCCCGCAGCATCGCGGAACCATCCACATCAGCCCGGACCAGGATTATATTGAGCGAGCCTTCGATGAGGCGAAGTATGGGCAGCCCTCGCAACGGCCCATTCTGGAATGCACGATTCCCTCGGTCGTCGACCTCACGGTGGCCCCGCCGGGCACACACCTCATGTCGATCTTCGTGCAGTACGCCCCCTACAAGCTGCGTGGCGCCACCTGGGACGATCTACGGGAGAGTTTTGCCGATCGTTGTTTCGCGCTCTTGAACGAATATGCGCCGAACTTTCAGCGCTCCGTGCTCGCCCGCCAAGTCCTGACGCCGCTCGACCTCGAACGGACGTTCAATCTGACCGGCGGAAATATTTTCCAAGGAGCGATGACGCTGAATCAGCTCTTTGCCTGTCGGCCGGTGCCGGGATTCGCCGATTATCATACCCCGATCCGCGGGCTCTACCTCTGCGGAGCGGCCGCCCATCCGGGCGGAGGAGTCATGGGCGCAGCCGGCGCGAATGCCGCGCGGGAAATTCTCCACGAGACTTCCCTCCGGCGGTTCTCTCCTCTGTAAGCTTCCCAATAGCACGCGAGCAGGCTGCTCAAAAAGGCTGTCCAGCAAGGCCGCAGCCGCCGAAAGCACCGGAGGCGTACCCTCAGGGGTACGTTGAGGATGCTTTCAAGGCGAGAACGAAGCTGGCAGCCTTTTAGGACAGCCTGCCAATTAGTGACGGCTCGTCCAGTCATACACCCTCAACACATTGGAAAAATCGTCGGTCCACACGCCCACGCGGAGATCCTGCCTGAGCGGCGTCCACCGTGTATCACCCGCAAGACTCCCCAGCGCCTCCTTACGGCGAGCGAGCAGCACCCAATCTGACGAGTACTTATCGGGAAGCTCGTCACTTTCTTTATCAAATTGCTTGAGCCCCACCAGAGAGAGGTCCTTCGCCAGATTCCCCAGCACCGGCTCCAATTCCAGATACCGATTCGAAATGTGCAACGCCACGACCCCGCCGTCGGTCAGTTTGCTCAAATACATCGCCATCGCTTCACGGGTGATGAGATGAACCGGAATCGCATCGGAACTGAACGCGTCGACGACGATAAGATCGTAGCGATGATCCGGAGCCTCTCCCAGTTTGAGTCGGGCATCTCCAAGAACAACCCGGAGATCACCCCCCCGCTGTTGACCCGCTTCATAGTAGGTAAAGTAGCGCGGGGACTGCGCGATCCGAACCACCGCAGGATCGATCTCGTAGAATGTCAGAGACTGTCCAGGTTGAATATAACTGGCAAGCGTGCCGGTTCCCAAGCCAATCACCGCGATCTGTGTCTTGGCGTAGGAACCCTGCCATGTCGCGAACGCCTGCCCGATCGGCCCTGAGCGATGATAGTAGGTCAGGGGTTCGTCCCGACGACTCGGATCTAAACTTTGCGTGCCATGGCTCGTGGTCCCGTGCAACAGCTTGTGCAAGGTTTTCTCCTCATTCCGCTCGACTTTCACTACGCCGAAGAACGTCCGTTCCTGATGCAGCACGACATCGTCATGGAGCGCCGCAGCATAACTGGCCGCAAGCAGGATCGCTCCCAGTCCGAGGCCAAAACGAAGAGGCCGCGCGACGCACCCATAACACAGCAAGAGCGGGAGCGCGCAGGCCACCAGCGCCACCAACTGTTTGGATGGAACATCGACCAGGCGACTCACCGATTCAATGCCTTGGAACAACGGCGGAGACAGGCTCGCCAGAACAGACGATCCCTGACCGGTCGACGTCGATAGCCACGCCAGTCCCAACGTCACAAGCCCGAGACTGAAGGCCCAGGCCACATCCTGTCGGAGCCCGCCGCTGGTCCAGAAGTCAGCCCACTTCCTTCGCCCCACCTGCGCCGCTGCACGTTCATTCGATCGGGGCAAAATCAACACAGCCAGCACGAGCACAAGTTGATATTCCACGAGCCCATTAAAGACCACCGGTGCGATGAGTGCGTTGAAGATACCGCCGAGTGCGCCACCGACGGACATGAGTAGATAGAAGATCGTCAGATGGGTGATCGGCGGCCGGCTGCGAGCCAGTTCCCCGTGACAGACCAGCGCCACGACAAACAATGTCGCGAGATGCAGCAGGATGATGATCCAAAACCGCACCGTGACCCCGGATGGCATCAGACTCAAGACGATCAAAAGAATCGCCAGCGGCATGATCACGACCATGGCCCGGTGAACCACTGACGGCCATTTGGCAAACACGAGAATAAAACTGAGGAGATAGAGCGCCAGCGGAATCACCCAGAGGAGAGGGATCGCCGCAATGTTGAGCGTGATGTAGGCCGTCGCGCCGAGCATCAGAGAGGACGGGATAAAGGCCAGCGCGACCCATCGTAGATAGGTGGAGGAACTTGGAGGGGACGCGACGATGGCAGTCTGTCCAACCGCGGCATCCTGCCGGACCTTGACCGCTGCATGGGGAGACGGCCGTCGCACCATCCAGCCACACACCGACACCAGCATCAGCAGGCATGCGTAACCCAGACTCCACATCCAGCTCTGAGAAAACCACTGTGCACTTTTCAACGGGAAATAGGGTTCGATCATCACAGGATAGCCCAACAGCGCGAGCATGCTGCCCACATTACTCGCCACGTAGAGAAAGTATGGATCCCTCGCTGAGGCATGTTCCAAACTCGAGAACCACTTCTGCAGGAGAGGCGCCGTGGTCGAGAGCACAAAAAACGGCAGCCCAACCGAGAGGGTTAAGAGCCCCAGCAGCCAGGGGATCGGGTGATCAGGATTGAGGACCACCCAGTGAGAGGCCACGCCGATCGGCAGCAACAAGAGAGGAGCACAGAGAAGCATAAGGTGGACCGACACTTGTCGACAGATGCTGAAGCGGCTGGTGAGGGCATGGACGTACCCGTACCCGGCCAGCAACATCACCTGAAAAAACAGCATACAGGTGTTCCACACCGCGGGAGTCCCACCCAACAGCGGGAGGACCATTTTGGCGATCATGGGTTGCACCAGGAAAAGCAGGAATGCACTCAAAAAGAGGGACACGGCAAAAAGCAGTAACACGCGGTCAACCTCCAGCACACAATGATGTGACAATGAGAGCCCGCGAGCTGCCAGACTAGCGCTGAGGTCCCGGAAAAGATACATCTGGGGAACAGAGTGTCTGGCCGTACACTCGTCGCAGGGAAAGAGTGGAGAGCAGGCTACTGGGTGAGCAGAAGACTGTCAACGTCTGATTGTTGGCACCACGCTGACGCAGCAGAAGCCTGCCCTTTAGCATAAAAGAATGTGGGGGTCATGAGTATTGACTTATCGTGAAGAACGAAACTGAATCGTGGGCGTACCTGAACTGCAGGCCCCACAATCGTGTGCCTTGGCTCGACGTCCAGGAGCAAGAAAAACGGTCGGGAGTCTTTTATTGACAGGATGGAGGTCAGTTACAGGGGCGGGCGTTGAGGTCTCAACAGTTCACCACTCCCAGAGGTACGAGACAGCCTCATCGCCCTCGATCGCGCGCATCATCCGTTGCAATTTTTGGCACAACAAGCCCCCTCAGCTCGCGTCGCCCTTCTCCTCTCGTCCCATTCGCCCGAGGGTGGACAGGCCTCAAGATTGGTGCGCTTCCATGTAGGCACGCAGCAGCGCGTTGATGCGCGTCTGATAGCCAGGCCCCTTTGCCTTGAACCAAGCCAAGACCTGACGATCCAAGCGGATGGTGACCGCGGTCTTCGGCTCGGGAAGCCTGAGCACCGCGCGCCTGAAGAAAGCGTTCCCTTGCTCCGGGATGTCGGAGGTATCAATCTCCCTGTCCTTGAGCGCGTCAATTCTTCCCCAATTCGTTCTCGACCGCTTCTTGGTAGCGTGCTTCTTCACGTGTGTTCGCCTTTCGTGCGGAGATGATGCGGATGACCTTGGCACGCTCTGTAAACACGACCGCCATGAGCCGTCCGCGAATGAATCCGAAGCCGATCTTCCTGGCTTCGCCGTAGTCTTTCCGAACATCCGGCCCTACCAACATGGGGCTGGTGAAGATTTCCGGCACGTCCAGAAAATCAATGCCGTGCTTGGCAATGTTCGTTTAGCCTCGTCCCATTGGAACCTCACAGGGAAAGTGTACATACAGACTGTATGTACGTCAAGGTCTGGCGGGACGAGCTCCGCTCGCCCTCAGTTGGGGATCTCCGATGTCAAGCCGGTGGAATCTATACCGCAGACTCCGAAATCGCACAGGTGTTCGAGGGAGAAGCCTTCGCTTTCCAAACTTGCGCAATAATGAGCGCAGGTCTTGCAATCAAACATGTCGCGACTCAGGACGGGCCGGCGCCTGCCCCACTCTCGCCCTCATAGGAGCACGAGTCCTTCACGGGTGGCATGGGTGGTCGCCGAATTGCGCGCGTCCAACGAGGGAAGTCCGCGACCGCGCGTTGCGCGAGCAATGGCGACCATCCAGGCCGTCCGCCCCTCTCCCCTTCCCCTCTCGAATTTCTCTAGGCCTAATGAGCGCAACGTTTGCGCACGCCGGCGAGACGGTGAACCTGCAGTGTCTGTTCTGAATTACCCAGGCCCCCTTGCCCCATCACATCTCCTCGCTGTGCCCTGAAGAGGAGATTCACCCTCACTG
>JACQHN010000203.1 GCA_016199015.1 Nitrospira defluvii | reverse complement strand
CCATCACCATCATCGGCGGAGGAGTGATCGGCACCGAATACGCCTCGATCTTGGCAATGATGGGTATTCATGTCACCCTCATCGAGCGTCGGCCCCGTCTGCTGGAGTTTGTCGACCAGGAAACGATCGAGGCGCTGCAGTACCACATGCGCAGCATCGGCGTCACACTCCGGTTCAATGAGGAGGTCGTATCGGTCGAGGCGCATCCCGCGCAACAGGTGATTGTCGGCTTGAAGAGCGGCAAGGAGATCGGCGCCACGACCGTGCTCTATTCAGTCGGCCGAATCGGCGCGAGCGCCAGGCTCAACCTGGAGGCGGTCGGACTGGCAGCAGACAATCGCGGACGGCTTCAGGTCAATGAGCACTATCAAACCGCGGTTCCACACATCTATGCGGCAGGCGACATCATCGGCTTTCCCGCGTTGGCCTCCACGTCGATGCAACAGGGCCGTCACGCCGCCTGCCACGCCTTTGGAATTCCTTTTCAAACCCAGACGGAATTGATGCCTTACGGCATCTACTCAATCCCCGAAATCTCCATGGTCGGCCGCAATGAAGGCGAGCTCACAAAGAATGGAGTCCCCTACGCCGTCGGCATCGCCCGCTACCGGGAAATCGCCCGCGGGCAGATCATCGGGGACGAGATCGGCATGCTGAAACTCCTCTTCCACCACAAGACCCGTGAGTTACTCGGCGTGCATGCGATCGGCGACGGCGCCACGGAACTCATCCACATCGGCCAGACGGTCATGGCCTATCACGGCCAGCTCGACTATTTTGTGGATGCAGTGTTCAATTACCCCACCCTCGCGGAATGTTACCGAGTCGCCGCGTTGGATGGCATTAACCAGTTACCCAGGCCCTGGGCGCCAAGAGCGTGAGATCGTGAAGCGTCGCCAACTGCAATGCACAATGTTCAGTGTTCAGTGTTCAATGAGAATTGAAAATCGAGCATTGAACCTTACTCGGAGCGACGAAGGAGGATCTGCATGTCGTTTTCGAACCATCTTCGCAAGCTGGCCCAGCCCGTGTGGGACGCGCAGCTGACCCACCCGTTCGTGCGTGCCCTCGGCAAGGGCACGCTGCCGGAGCGAAAGTTCCGCTACTATATCCTGCAGGATGCCCGCTTCCTCGCGGATCTCGCCCGTGTCTTTGCGGCCGGGACCCTGCGAGCGCCAGATTCCGAGTCAGCCCTACGCTTTGCCAAACTGGCCGAAGAAACCATCACGGTCGAACGCAGCCTCCATGAGAACTACGGCAAACGTTGGAAGCTCTCGCCGCAAACGATGCTGAACGAGCCGATGGCCCCCACCAACTATGCCTACACCCGCCACATGCTCGCCGTCGCCCAGGGCGGCACCGCCACCGAAATCGCTGTCGTCGCCCTTCCCTGCGCCTGGATCTACTGCGTCGTCGGCAAACACTTCCTCAAGAATGGCACCCCGCCGGCCAAACATCCCTACCGAGACTGGCTGCTGCTCTATGCTTCCCTGGAATTCGAGGCGGTGCAGGAATGGATGCGGGCCAGGATCGATACCTGGGCGCGGACCGCAGGGCATGAGGAAAAGAAACGGATGGAGCAGGCGTTCTTGATCAGCTCGAAATATGAATGGATGTTTTGGGAGATGGCCTGGAACGAGGAGAAGTGGCCGGTGTGAGGAGGCGAGGGAGGGGCCTAGCTCTTGCGCTCACTCGCAAAGCACCGGCTGGCTCTCCCAGAGACAACCTTGGCGTCTGAACTTGCTGCGTCTCGCGATGCGACCCGCAGCTTCGAACAGCAGACGCCACCTGCGAGGCAGGCCGGTCCGTCTCTTGGCAGAGCACAAACATCGCCGACGCTTTGCAATCGCTCAGAGCCAGGCCCCACCCTCGCCAGTCGCACGTCCACTGGAAAGGGAATGAAAAAACGGACAGTGCGATTGCCAGCCACACGGCGAATTAAGGGAGCATGGGGAAACGGTACGGCATATGACGTGGATCTGATTGATTACCATTAGGAGAACAGCCATGCGCATGAAGAAGCCTCCCCATCCTGGACTTTCGGTGTTGCATGACTGTCTGGAGCCGCTCGGCCTGTCCGTGACGGACGGAGCGAAGGCACGCGGAAATGGCGATCCGTCTGGAGAAGGCCTTTGGCGGCGGGGCCGAGACGTGGCTGCGGCTACAAGTCGCTTACGATCTCGCACAAATGGGAAAGAAGGCGAGGTCCATCAAAGTCAGGCGCCTCACGGAATCCCTTGTCTCAGCTTGACGGCGGCCCGCCAGTCGCACGTCCACTGCTGAGGAAAGAGGAAAAGGAGTGCAGGAAAGGATAGCGGCACTCTGCACGCCGAGAACAAAACATCAGCAGCATTAGGCCCTGAGGTGAGCTTTGGCGCCTCAACTTGCTCCGTCCCGTGCGCCGCACGAACGAAGCTGCGAACAGGAGACGCCACCTGCCGGCGCAGGACAGCTCACCCACTGCCGAACGAGTTCCTGCTGCTGCTTTGAGGGCGTTCCGAGCGCCGCCATCCCTACCCGCCAGACATACGCCCACTGGGGAGGGAACAATAGGAACGGAAGATTAGAGGCTCCCTTTCTGCGATTCGCGATGCAGACTCCAATAGCCGTCCTCATTGAAAAGACCGACCGACATGATAAATGTGGCGCTTCCGGGTTCAGCAT
>JACQHN010000202.1 GCA_016199015.1 Nitrospira defluvii | reverse complement strand
GTACCCTCCTTCGCGGCGGGTACCAACATGGGCAACGATCCCTGGGTACTGCCCCCTGCGGTTACTTTTCATCTGAGGCAACTCGCGGTCTCGAGAATTCTCGTGAGAAATCGTTGACGGATTAGACTTATTCTGCCATTCTTTTTTACGGTACCGATATGGTGGAGACGTTTACTGACGAGGGGAGCGACATGGCGAAGAAGATGCAACGGCAGATTGCAGTAGTGGGCTTGGGATACGTTGGATTGCCGATTGCGGTGGCGTTCGGGAAGTATGCGCCGGTCATCGGGTTCGACATTAACAAAACCAAAGTTGATGAACTGCGCAAAGGGGTGGATCGGACCGGGGAGGTCTCGCCGCAGGATCTGAAAGCCAGTCGGGTTCGCTACACCTCAGAACCGAGCGATCTCAAAACGGCCGACTTCATTATCGTCGCGGTGCCGACTCCCATTAACGACGCGCTCCAACCCGATCTCACGGCACTGAAGAGAGCATCGGAGCTGATCGGTTCAAATCTCTGTTCGGGTGCCATCGTCGTATACGAATCGACGGTTTATCCCGGCGCCACGGAGGAGGACTGTCTTCCGATCCTTGAGAAGGCATCTGGTCTCAAGAGCGGCATCGACTTTAAGATCGGCTATTCGCCGGAGCGTATCAATCCGGGCGATAAGGAACATACCCTCGAAAAAATCGTCAAGGTGGTCTCCGCGCAGGATGAAGAGTCCTTGGAGATTGTCGCGCAGACCTATGCCATCGTGGTGAAAGCCGGTATCCATCGGGCGTCGAGCATTAAAGTCGCCGAAGCGGCGAAGGTCATCGAGAATACGCAGCGCGATCTCAATATCGCGCTCATGAATGAGCTGGCGTTGATTTTCCATCGTTTGGGTATCGATACGAGATCGGTCCTTGAGGCGGCGGGGACGAAGTGGAATTTTCTGAAGTTCAATCCCGGTTTGGTCGGTGGACATTGTATCGGAGTAGATCCCTACTATCTGACGGCGAAGGCTGAGTCCGTCGGGTATCATCCTGAGGTCATTCTAGCCGGGCGGCGGATCAACAATAGCATGGGCAAGTACGTGGCTGAACAGACCATGAAGCTGTTGAGCCAGGTCGAAAGACCGGTCAGCGATTTAAAGGTGGGCGTGTTGGGCCTGACGTTCAAAGAGAATGTGCCGGATTTGCGGAACAGCCGAGTTCCGGATATTGTGAATGAGCTGAAGGAGTATGGGATTCAGGTTGTTGTCCACGATCCGCTTGCGGAACCGGAAGAGGCGGTGGGGGAGTATGGCCTGCGCCTCTCGCCTTGGGAGCAACTCAAGCAACTCGATGGGATCGTGTTGGCCGTTGCCCATCGGGAATACCTGAAGATGGGCGTCTCAGAGCTGCTTAAGCCGTTGCGTAAGCAGCGTAACAATGTTGTGGTCGACGTGAAGAGTATGCTGAACCCGGACAGCTTGCCGGGATCGGTCAAGTATTGGAGGTTATAGGCTGCCGTCGGAATGATCAGACGGAGACTCTTGAACCTCACTCCGGAGTGTCTGCCGAAATCTTATTGATGGATCTTCTCTCCCGGGGGCCGGACAGATCGTCCGGCCTCGTAGGCTTTCCAGCTACCCCGATGTCCTGACCGGTTAATGCCTCGTCTCATATCTGCCGAAAGAGGTACGAGACGAAGTCATGACGCCTGCCGTCCAAAGCGAGAAACTGATTGTCGCGTTTGTGTCAGTTTGATATACCAAAGAGGTTGTCACCTTGTTGATCCGATCTATGCGTTCATCCCTCCGCGCGACACACGTCGACATTACGCGTCTTCCGATGCTCCGTCTGCTCATCACGGCTGTCGGCATGCTCTGCTGTGTTGTGACGACAGCCTGTGGAACGTTGACGTCTCCTGATGTCAAGCGAGGAGATCAGCATCTCGCCGCGGGGAACTGGGAAGAAGCCACCGTTGCCTATCGGCAGGCTCTCAAGGACGATCCCTTCGAGCCCTCGCTTCAAAACAAGTATGCGATTGCCAGAGAGCGGGCAGCCGCGATGCATGAAGAGCGAGGCCGGCAGCTTCTGAAGGATCGCCAGCTGGATCAGGCGGCCGAAGAATTCAAACGTGCCTTGACGATCGAGCCGACGAGCAAGGACCACGAGTCTGGCCTGACCGAAGCGTTGCGGTTGAAAGAGGCTCGCGATCGCTATCGGGAGGCAGAACGTCTGGTGCAGCTAGGCCGAGTGAGTGAGGCCATGGAGGTGTATCTGCGGTCCGTGGAGCTCGATCCCACCTATAAAGAAGCACTGGAGGGTGTGGCGCGGCTCTCGGAAGAACAACATGCCTTGGGCCGCGACGACCGGCAGAAACAACCTGTGACGTTGCAGTTCCGTAACGCCGGATTGAAGGAAGTGCTGGAAGCGTTGGGCAAGGCCGCGCGCGTCAATTTTGTGTTCGACAAAGATGTGCGCAATGATCCGGTGACCGTCTCCCTGGAAGACAAACCATTCGACGAAGCACTGACGCTGGTGTTGAACAGCAACAGTCTCTTTGCGCAAAAAGCGGGTCCCTCACTGTTTATCATCAGCCCAAGCACCAAGCAGAAGCAGGAACAGTATCAGGACCTCATTATCCGGACGTTCTATTTGTCCACCGCCAAGGCCAAAGACATGGTGGCGTTGCTGAAGACCATGCTGGATGTGAAACACATCCATGGGAATGAGCCGCTCAACACCATTGTCATTCGTGATCAGCCAGAAAAAGTGGAATTGGCGGAAAAAATCATTCAGGCCAATGACCGCGAAGATTCCGAGGTCCTGTTCGATGTGGAGGTATTGGAGGTCAATCGGACAGTCGATCAGCAGTACGGGCTATCTTATCCGAAGCAGGTTGCTGCGGCGCTTGTGCCGCCCGGGTTTACGGGGGCCATTGCCGGCGATATCGGCCAGCAGTTTACCTATCGAAATCTTGCCTCTTTGGGACAAGATAGCTATCTCTTCAAGCTCCCGACGAATGTGCAGTTGGATTTTTTCAAGCAGATCACCGACGCCAAGACCCTCGCGGCGCCGAAGGTGCGGGTGCTCAACAACAAGAAGGCCGAGGTCAATATCGGCGACAAGCAACCGATCCTGTTATCGACGACGAACGTGTTGCCGGGGCAGGCCGCAACCGGGGCCGTTCCGACGACCTCGACAGTGACATCCATCGAGTTTCGCGACACCGGTGTCAAGCTGACCGTGGAACCTAATATCCACCTCGGGAGCGACCTCTCTTTAAAAATGAAAATTGAGGTGATCCGCCTGGGAGACACCGTCCTGTTGCAGCAATCTCCACCGATCACCCAATTTAAGTTCGGTAACCGGTCAGCCGAGACGATGTTGAACGTGCGAGACGGGGAAACCATTGTGCTGGGGGGCCTGTTGCAGGAAGAAGATCGCCGAACCAAGGTCACGATTCCCTGGATCGGCGACATTCCCTTCCTGGGTAACCTGCTCAGTTCATTCAAAACCCAGCGGGTCACAACGGAGGTCATCCTCACGATCACTCCGCATATCATGAATTCAGTGCGTTTGCCGGGACCGCAGGGGCAGGCCTTCTGGTCGGGGACCGAGTCCGTCTATTCCACCTCGCCCTTGTTTGCGATGCAGCCGAAGAAAGTGTCGGCTCGCCTGTCGGCCGCCCCGGATTTGGCCACGGTGTATCAAAAAAGCTCCTCCAAGAAAGCCAAGGGGGAAGCCTCGGTCACGGAAGTGGTTCCGACCGGACTACAGCTATCCATTCAACCTGCGGATGCCGTTGTTCAGGTGGGCAAAGAATTTCGCGTGGATGTCTTGGCGAAGCACGTGCAGGGGTTGGAGACTGAGACGTTCGCGTTAGATTACGATCCTCACATTATCGAGTTTCGGGATGCCGCCCAAGGCGAGGTGTTGGGCACTGAAGCCGGCAAAGCCGCGGTAGCCGTGGCTTCGCACTCGACTGATGGAGTCGTCGAGCTACGGTTGCATCGGTCCACGAGTGCGACCAATGACGAGGGGCGTCTCTTGCGGCTGACGTTTGTCGCGAAAGCTCCGGGCGTGTCGTCCGTGCACCTACTGGGAGCGAAGCATGCGGGCGTCGAGGGTCCGGAAGACGCGGCCGAAGCCAAGGGAGTGGTGAGAGTGCGGTGAAGCAGTCCGGTGTCACGTTGCTCGAATTGCTCGTTACCCTGACCATTCTCACCATCCTCGCCTCGGTTGCGCTGCCGTTTACGAAGGTGTCATCCAAACGCACCAAAGAAATCGAATTGCGGCAGAATCTGCGGGTGATTCGAGCAGCCATCGATACGTTCCGTCTCGAATGGTCGCGTGACGGCGACACCCTGACCGGACCCGCCTGCGTGAAGAATCGGTTAAGCTGTAAGGATGTGACCGGCCCTTTTGGCTATCCGAAGTCACTGGACATGTTGCTGGGAGTGAAGCTGACGGGCGAGCAAGCCACCGTACGTGGAACGGCGATCAAGCGGTACCTGCGATCGATTCCTCCGGATCCCATGACCGGAGCCACCGACTGGCGCTTGCGTTGTTATCGAGATCCTCCGAGTGTGAAAGATTGGTGCGGAGAAGACGTGTACGATGTCACGACTCAGAGTCAAGAGCTTGCGCTGGATGGGACCAAATACAGAGAGTGGTAGTGGTGTATGGCCGGTTTCGTCATCGCAAGGATTTACGATTATCGAATTGATGATTGTGGTGACGATCGTCGGGATCCTCGCTACATTGGCGGTTCCTTCCTACCACGCCGCGATCATCAAGGCGAAGGAAGGGGCGTTACGCCAGGACTTGTTTTCATTGCGCGATGTCATCGATCAGCATCGGGCCGACAAGGGGAAGTATCCGGAGACCGTTCAGGCGTTGGTCTCGGCTGGATATCTTCGACGG
>JACQHN010000205.1 GCA_016199015.1 Nitrospira defluvii | reverse complement strand
GATGGTTGCGAGCAATTTCAGATGTCGTTGCTCAAGGTCGAGCGTTACAAGCGGGGTTGGATGCCACATCCTGACTTCACCACGTTTGCTGGAGAGCCGGATGCATAGCGAAAGGTGCATGTCCGGTTCGGCGAGAGGGTGTGCGAAACCGCTGGTCGCAAGACCGGAATGGCGCGCACGTCCTACTCAACCGAAACTCCTGAGCCCCGTGACGTGGTCGTACTGCTACCTCTATGTCATTCTGGATATCTTCAGCCGGTACGTGGTCGGCTGGATGGTCGCCCCGGCGGAGTCGGCCGTGCTGGCCCAGCGGCTCATCAAAGAGACCTGCGAGAAGCAGCAGATCGGGACGGGACAGTTGACCCTGCATGCGGATCGAGGCTCCTCCATGAAATCCAAACCGGTGGCATTGCTGCTCGCCGATCTGGGGGTCACGAAAACCCACAGCCAGCCCTATACCAGCGACGATAACCCATTTTCCGAGGCCCAGTTCAAGACCCTGACGTACCGCCCGGACTTCCCGGCACGCTTCGGCAGCCTCGAGGACGCTCGTGTCTTCTGTCAGACGTTCTTCTCCTGGTACAACGGCGAGCATCGCCACTCTGGAATCGGGCTGATGACGCCGGCAGCCGTACACGACGGGCGGGCCGCCACGATGCGTGACGCCCGGCAGCGAGTGCTCATAACCGCCTACGCCGCGCACCCGGAGCGCTTCGTGAGGAAGCTGCCCCAACCACCCGTGCTGCCTCACGCGGTCTGGATCAACCCACCGAAGGAACAATCGGCCTCGCAGGATGACGCAGGAGCCACGATCTCGACCGCGGACGACCAACGGGTCGCTCTGAAAGGTGAGGGGCGCGGGGTTCCGTCGGAGACCGTGGTCGTCTTGCCTCACGCGATCACGACTCCGACAGACGGGGTTCTACACTAAATGCCAACGGCAAGTGTCCCAAACTCATTGACACGTTCCGTTCGCTCTCTAGCCGAGGCGCAGAACGCGGAAATTGCGCGCGAAACGCTAAGGTTGAAGTCGGAATCAGAAACCCTCCGACAGCAATATGCGACGGCCTTTCAACGTTACCAGCAGCTCAATGCTGAGGTCAGTAGCCTCGAAGAAGACTTGGAGAATGTCGCAGTTGGGCTCTATAAGCCGCACTTTACATACGTAGACTCTGAGAATTACAAGAACGCGATTAACATGGCGCGCGATCGCCAGAAAACCATGATTCGATCTGGTCTGGCTACCCGCTGTCCGTCCGAAGTTAGCGTGCAGGGTGACAAGCGGAAAGGTGAACGACTGGTCAAGGACTACGAGAAAGTCGTCCTGCGCGCGTTCAACGCTGAGTCAGATGCTGCAATTAGCAATGTCTCCTGGAATAACTTCGAAGTGATGAAGACACGGATCGAAAAGACATTTGACACGCTGAACAAGCTTGGCACAGTCATGCAGGTATCACTTACTCCCGAATACATGGCGGCGCGAGTCGAAGAGCTTCGCCTCGTGTTTGAAGCGGCCGAGAAAAAGCAGCAAGAGCGTCAGGAGCAACGGCGACAACGAGCAGAACAGCGTGAAGAGGAACGTGTTCAACGAGAGTGGTTGAAGAAGCAGGAAGAGGCGGAAAAAGACGAGGCCAAGTATCAGAAAGCCCTCGACACGGCGCGACGTGAGTTGGAAACAACACATGACGCCGAGCGCGAGGCGATGGCCGCTCGCGTTCAGGCGCTCGAAGCGGAACTTGCCGCAGCACACGATCGCAAAGAACGGGCAATTGCCCAAGCGCAGCTCACCAAGGTCGGCTATATCTATGTTATCTCGAACATTGGTGCCTTCGGCGAAGGGGTCCTCAAGATTGGCCTTACCCGACGTCTTGAACCAGAAGAACGCGTCAAGGAACTCGGTGACGCCTCCGTTCCGTTCCCATTTGATATTCACACACTGATCTATTCGGAGAATGCTCCGGCACTTGAAGCACGCCTTCATAATCACTTTTGGGACAAGCGACTTAACTGGGCCAATGATCGCAAGGAATTCTTCCGTGTTAACTTGAATGAAATGAGCGCGGCACTTACTGAGCTTGGGCTAAAAGCGAACCTGCTCAACGTACCCGAGGCGCGCGAGTACAGAGAGACACTCGTGGTGGTCGAGAGAAACCGTTCTGGCTCCTCACCAAATGCACCAACGGTCGCGAGCACTCGACTACCAGCTGATCCGTTCGCCGAAGGCATGGAGGGTTCAGGTCGAACTGAACCGATGAATGTCTAACAAAGTGTTGCACCTCCTCGTGACAGGAGCGGAAATCGTGGACATTCTGAATTTCAGGAAATGAAAAAACGTGAGAGACCATTCCGCGGCATACTCCGAAGATTACCCACGTTAGACAGCTTGGAGAAATACAGAGTATGAGTGCGACTCATTCCGAGACGCTTTTCGAGGAATATTGCCGGGCGAATCGCATCGTGTGCACACGAGTGAGCGGTAGCTCAGAACGCTCACTGGACTTTCGAATTCAGATCGGCCAGACCCACGTGGTCTGCGAGGTAAAGCAGATCGATATGAACAAGAATGACCGGGAGGTGTTGGCAGCCGTCAACGCCGGCATACCTACCAGCTTCTACGTCACAAACCGCGTCAGATCGAAACTGAAAGATGTTTCCGCTCAGCTGAAGGATGCTGCCCTCGCGGGTACCCCGACCATGGTCGTGCTGTACAACAACAACCCCGTGTATGACTACACTAAGTATTCCGAGATTCTTCAGGCCATGTTCGGGCGGAAGAGCGCGAACGTCATGTTCTCAGCTTCCCAGGATTCGGGCCCTGTGGTGAGCCCGCCATTCTTTGGCGGCAATCGTGGGCTCGGGCCAAGAAGGAACACTTCGGTCAGCGTGGTGGCAGTGCTCAAGCAAGACTCCGCAGGTCAGCTACAGCTCTGTGTGTATCACAATCCGCACGGCAAGGTTCCTCTGGACCCCGCCGTCTTCTCGGAGGTGGCTGCGGTGCAACCGGTTGTGCCCGACACGCAGGATGTCGAACTCTAGGGTGCACTGTCTGACGGAACGTTCCAGCCAACCGAGAAATGAAAAGGTGGCAGAAGCCATCTCCCGGCGCGTGGCAGGCTGGCGCCTTTCTCCCCCTCTCCCCATCACCTCACACAATGCTTCCACAACATAGCAGCAGTCGTTCGATGCACGACGAACGAGTGGACCAGGCCGACCTTGAAAATGTAGAATGCCCCCGTGTGTTCACGTGCCCTGAGTTTACTTGGTCAATGCCTGGCTTCAGAGGAGAACAGAAATCCATGACGCGAATCATCTTGGTCCTCCTCTTTGTCTTCCTGAGTGGCTGCGCCACAGCTGAGATGGGACGTCAAATCACTCAGGAGCAGGCCGTATGG
>JACQHN010000194.1 GCA_016199015.1 Nitrospira defluvii | reverse complement strand
CGCCGGCCTTCCTCCTCACCGCACACACGCTGCAGCTTCTCACACGTTGACTGCCTCAGGTAAAGAAGTTATTCTGCGTGACAGCACCCGTCTCCACCTGAAAGGAATTCCATGTCACTGCATGATCGGTTGAGCGAGGATTTGAAATCGGCGATGAAGTCCAGAGATCAACTACGCATGGACGTCATCCGCATGATTAAGGCCGCTGTGCAGTACAAGGAAGTCGAGCTAAAACAAGACCTGGACGATGCCGGGATGAGCCGAATTATGACCACGTTGATCAAGCAGCGAAAAGAAGCGGCCGAGCAGTTCGAGAAAGGCAACCGGCAAGACCTGGCCACGAAGGAACGGCAGGAGATCATCATCATCGAGGGGTATCTCCCGACCGCGCTCTCCTCCGACGAGGTGGCCCAGATCGTCGAGACCGCAGTCAAGGAGTCAGGCGCGTCGTCCCTCAAGGACATGGGCCACGTGATGAAAGCCGTGATGGCCCGCCTGGCCGGCCAATCCGCCGACGGCAAACTCGTCAGCGATTTGGTGAAAGCGGCGCTCCAGCGATAACTCCTCCGGCTGCTAGACTCAACCTATCCAGCGATTCTGCCGATACGGATCTTGCCGGGCTGCACGAGGCAGATGTCGGACTGCATGATGTTGACTGTCCAGCCTCTCCCATCGGCATGTCGCTCGACATCTTACAGGCCAACAATCGGATGAGGTCGCTACATGAGTATTTTAATCGTGGACGATTCGCCGGAGCAACAATTGTTGCTCCGCACGATTCTGAATAAAGCCGGTTATCATGAGCTTCTCGTCGCGGATTCGGCCCCCGCTGCGTACGACGCGCTCGGCGTCACGCACCCCCCGTCAGATGTTCCACATTCCATCGACCTCATTCTCATGGACTTTCTCATGCCTGGCACAGACGGTGTCGCCGCCACGCGCCACATCAAGAGCCTGGACCTCCTGCGGGATATTCCCGTCATCGTCGTCACCGCAAAGACGGATCTCGATAACCTACAAGCAGCTTTTTCGGCCGGCGCCATGGACTTCATCACCAAACCGGTCAACAGCGTGGAGATCCTGGCCCGGGTGAACTCCGCACTCATGCTGAAAAAGGAAATGGATTGCCGCAAAGCTCGTGAACGGGAACTGCGGCGCAGCAACGAAGAGCTGCAACAGGCCTTGCGCGAAGTGAAAGTTCTCAAAGGCCTCGTGCCGATTTGCGCCTCCTGCAAGAAGATTCGAAACGATCAAGGCTTCTGGCAACAATTGGAAGAATATCTCCAACAATATTCGGAAGCCGAATTCAGTCACGGGCTCTGCACCCCCTGCATCAAAAAGCTTTACCCTGGTGTTTATGCAGACTAGCTGCTAGCATCCCCCTACGACACACTCTCAGGGAGACATGTTGCCATGGGTATCTTGGTCGTCGATGATTCGGCGGACGATCGCCTGTTGATGCAATCCATCCTCGCGAATGCCGGCTACGAAGAGACGTTCGTGGCGGAATCCGCCGCGGCCGCGTTTCGCCTGCTGGGGCTCGACGGCGGGAAGCAGCTGACCGGCCGGGTCGACCTGATTTTGATGGATATCGTCATGCCCTCCACCAGCGGCATCGAGGCCTGCCGACAAATTAAAGCCGTCGAACGATATCGCGACGTCCCCATCATTATGGCCACAGTCAAAACGGATCCGGTGGATCTGCAGCTCGCCTTTGCCGCCGGCGCGATCGACTATGTCGCGAAACCGATTAGCAAGATCGAGCTCCTGACACGCGTCCGTTGCGTGTTGCGCCTCGTCCATGAAATCGAACGACGCCGCGCACGCGAGCAGGAACTCCTGGAGGTCATGCGGCAGCTCCAGGAAGCCAATCAGATGTTGTTGCGCCTCTCCTGTCTCGACGGCTTGACCGGAATCACCAACCGGCGGCAGTTCGACGATTTCCTCGACCAGGAATGGCGGCGGGCCGCGCGTGAATCGACCCCACTGTCGCTGATCATGCTCGATATCGATTTTTTCAAGACGTATAACGACAGCCATGGGCACCAGGCCGGCGATGAATGTCTCCGCCAGGTCGCGCAGCTTATTTCGAGCCATGTGAATCGTCCCGGCGACTTGGTCGCCCGCTATGGAGGGGACGAGTTTGTCATCGTGCTGCCGGGAACCACGGTGGAAGGCGCGGCACAGGTCGCGGAGACGCTCAGACGGAAAGTCTGTGAAGCGGACATCAAACATCCCAACGAGGATCCCGTCACCATCAGTCTCGGCTTCGCGAGCACCGTGCCGAACCGCGTGGCCGCGCCGACGGATCTCATACGGGCCGCCGACCAAGCGCTCTACCAAGCGAAACAAGAAGGGCGCAATCGCGCCAAACAGGCGGGAGTGCTGACGCTCGTGCATCACATTCATAAGGACTGATATCCTCCCGCCGACGCGAACGCTACTCCGCACTCCACACACCCTGCGGCTGGGCTGTCACGAAGGCTGGCGACGACCGGACCAGGACATGGCGAAACGTACAGCCCACTCCCCCCGAGCCACAGCAGCCTCCTCAAAACGTGTCTCCCGCACTCCTTCTCGTCCACCCACGGCACTGCAACGTGAGCAAACCGCACGACGGCGCGCCGAACGCGCCCTGCAACGTGTCTCGAACGAGCTGCAGCGTCGTGTCGAGGAGCTGCAAACCGCGAAAGACGCCGCCGATGTGGCCAATCGTGCCAAGAGCGAATTTCTGGCCAGTATGAGTCACGAGATCCGGACACCGATGAACGCCATCATCGGCATGGCCGATCTGTTGTGGGAGACCACGCTCACATCTGAACAACGAAAATACCTGCGCATCTTTCGCCGCGCGGGCGCAAGTCTATTGAGCCTCATCAACGATATTCTCGACCTCTCCAAAGTCGAATCGGGTCGCCTGGACCTGGACACCATCGACTTCGATCTCTCCGAGCTGATCGATAAAGCGAGTGAGATGCTGGCGCTTCGAGCCAATGAGAAAGGTCTTGAACTGGTCTCGCACCTGTCACACGACGTCCCTTGCCATCTGATCGGCGATCCAAACCGGCTGTACCAAATCCTGCTGAACTTGCTTGGGAATGCGATCAAATTCACGGAGAAGGGCTCGGTGGTCATGACGGTCACCAACGATCCCGACCGGCGAGAAGCAGGCGTGATTCGATTCTCGATTACGGACACAGGGATCGGAGTGCCTCCGGACAAGTTGAAGACCATTTTCGACACCTTTACTCAGGCTCATAGCACGATTGCCCGCCAATATGGCGGCACAGGCCTGGGATTATCGATCTCTCAACAATTGGCCACACTCATGGGCGGACTGATCTGGGCCGAAAGCACGCTCGGCGAGGGGAGCACCTTCCACTGCGTCGTTCGGCTCGGCATACAGACGGCTCCACCGCCACCGAAGGTGTCCGTCGCACTGAATCTGACGGGGCTCCGCTGCCTGGTGGTGGACGATTACCCGACTAATCGGCTGATCCTGCGCGAAACACTCTTCGGATGGGGCGCCTTCGTAGATGAAGCCGACAGCGGAGAACAGGCCATGGAGGTGCTGGAGGAGTCACTGACCTCGAAGACGCCCTTCGGTCTCCTCTTACTAGATTGTCGAATGCCCGGAATGGATGGGTTTGAGGTCATCGAGCGCATTCGTGCCGACCATCGGCTCAGTGGCCTCACGATCATCATGTTGGCCTCCGACCGATGGGCCGACGATATTGCCAAGACCTACGACCTCGGCCTGGGCGGATATTTGGTCAAGCCGATTCGGCGCTCTGATCTGCAACAAACGATCAGTATCGCCCTGGGACGCAGCCAGAGTGGTTTCTTGGCCGCCGCCCAACATTCCCAGCCGCTGGCCGTGCCTTCGTGCAAGCCCTTGCGGATTCTCCTAGTCGAGGACTCGCCGGACAACCAGGTCCTGATTAAATCCTATCTCAAGGGCACTCCCCATCGATTGGATCTCGCTGATAACGGCCAGATCGGAGTCGCGAAGTTTCAGAACGGACACTACGATCTAATCCTCATGGACATGCAGATGCCGGTGATGGACGGTCTTACTGCCACGAGAACCATTCGCAAGTGGGAACAGGAGCAGGACCTTCCCGCGGTTCAGATCGTGGCCTTGACGGCATTGGCGCTCAAAGAGGAAGCCACCAGAATTTTCGAGGCGGGCTGCAACGCCCACATGACCAAGCCTCTCAAAAAGATCACGCTCCTTGAACTGCTCGTCGCCTTCGAAAGGACACGACCGAAATGACTCCTGCGCGCCCCGATACCGACCGAGAGAAAATCGTCGTACAGATCGATCCTGACCTGGAAGCGATTGTGCCGGGATTCCTCGCCAATCGACAGCGAGACCTCACCACGATTGAAGCCTGTCTCAAGCAAGGAGACCTCAACACCATTCGTCTGCTGGGCCATCGCATGAAAGGCGACGGCGGCGGATATGGATTCGATCAAATCAGTACGATCGGTCATCACCTCGAAGAGGCTGCGCTGGCGAAAGACCTCGTCACGTTGCAGCATCAACAGGAACACCTTCGGGATTTCCTCGCCCGAGTCACCGTCGTCTGCAAGCGGTAAATCCATTCCCCATCCACTTAGGCATTTCTTCAACACGAACCATTGCCGCGTCAATGACTGTTGACCACAACAGCACCATGACGTTGTAGCCTTGGAGAATGCGATAAGATCAGCATACGCGACGGAACCCGCTGATCCATAGCAACGAACCGCTGAATTCTCAGACTATTCGTGTGTCCTCTTCTGGAACAGTCACACGACATGCCGTTATCTTCTTAGATACACCGTTATCTTCTTAGATACAGCTTCGATGTGATCCTGCCCAATACCTCCTTGTTCATCTATTTGAAATAGTGCAGCAAATGCTCCGCGCGGCGCCCAGGCAGAATGCTTGCTTAAATTGAACTGAGAAACGCAGGGAATTTCGGCCGACACCGCCATTCTTTCTGGTTGTTACAGAACGACGTCCTCGATTCAAGCCGACGGCACGATGCGCTTCCTTCAACGGGAATGGCCGTTTCTACTAACCGGAAACACTCGGCATGCGAAATCGGTAGGGTGATCTTCGCAGAAGGAGGGGATGGTCATGAAGCATGTCATGATTGCCATCGGCATCATGCTCTATGTCGGTCTGGTCAGCATCGTGAACGGCAAAGATACCGCCGGGCCACCTGCGATGGTGTTGAAGGAGGATAGCCCCGGCTTTCGTTATGGCGGCGGTGATCTCACCGACTCGGAGCGAGCGGGAGCGGAAATTTGGTTCAAGGCCACGGCTGGGAACGAACGATTTTTTACCTATGTGTACCCACAGCGGTTCGGCGTGATGGTCGATTGGTATCGCGTGTTGGGCACGAACATTCGGGAACAGCGGTTTAACCGGTGGGGGCTCATCAATGACCCCGACTGCTGCAAGCCGGGGGATCCCAATTGTCCGGCAAAAAGCGACGACGAGACCTACGGGTTTGATTACTGCCCGGGCGATGACGTGCTGCTGAGTTATGTCGGAAAGGACGGATATAAAGATCCTGCCTGTGAGTTCAAGGACGCCGCGCTGGCGCATGATGATCCTCATGGCCCAAAAGATCAGCGGCAGTCGGCTTGTGACCTACGGTTCGGCACATCGACGGGAGGGATGGGCGTCCGGAAGTTTCCGAACCCGAGATTCAATAAAGAGCAGTGGCTCATCGTCAACAAGGGGCGATTGGGAACCTGGGCCGGATATCACGAACGCAAAAAGCCGGCTGATTCCACACAGCCCATGCGCAGCCGGATCGCGGATGGATCGATCGAACCTCCCTTCTTGGTCGGAATTTCTTGCGGGTCCTGTCACATCGCGTTCAATCCTCTAAGCCCGCCAAAGAATCCTGCGCATCCGAAATGGGAGAATCTCTCGGGAACGGTCGGGAATCAGTACTCACGGTTCTCGCAAATCCTGGGGTCCGGCATGGACCCAAGAACCATCGAATACCAGGTCTTCGGCCATGCGCGGCCGGGCATCGTCGATACGTCCGCGATTCCCAACGACCAGATCAATAATCCGGGGACGATCAACGCGCTGATCAATCTGACCAAGCGCCCGACGCACCCTCATGTCGTCACCAAGTGGCGAAAGGCACAGCAATGTCCGACCGGCAGTGACAGGCGGCAATGCTGGTGTGAACCGGGACGAGAGGGGAAGTGTTGGGAGCGAGGACAGAAGGAAGGATCGGTCCATCAGATCCTCAAAGGCGGGGAAGACAGCATCGGCGCCTTCGAAGCCATCCAGCGCGTGTATTTCAACATCGGGAGTTGTTCGGAGGAATCATGGGTCAATCACCTCACCGATATGCGGCAACTGGATCCGGCGCAGCGCGGGTTTGGGCAGACCCCCTTTGATATCGGTCAAGCCCGCCGCGATTGTCCGCAATTCCGCACGATTGAGGACCGCCTGGCCAATATCTTTGACTTTCTGGCTTCAGCGAGACCGTCCGATTTGTATAAGGCCAGAGGATTGAAAGACAACCGCGACCTGGTTGAGCAATTGGATAAAGAGTTCGGGCCGGGCTCCGTGGATCGCGGGAAGGTCCTCTTCGCGAAGACCTGCGCGCGCTGCCATTCCTCTCAATCGGAACCATTCGGGAATCGTGATTTTCGCGAGCTGTCTAACGATCCCAAAGAACCGAGCATCCGGATCGACTGGCTGGGGAACGACAAACTCACTCCCGTGACGGAAGTGGGGACGCATCGAGCGCGCGCGCTGCATTCCAACCATATGCGCGGGCATGTGTGGGAAGAATACGGATCTAAAACCTTGCGCGACAAGCCGCCGGACCCGAACATCAAGGAACCTTCCGACGACGGCCGCGGCTACTATCGCAACATTTCCCTGTTAAGCGTCTGGGCGCATGCGCCGTTCATGCACAACAACGCCATCGGTCCCGAGCTCTGTGGCGGGCCGGAAGATGAACATTACAACCCGCCCTATGTCGATGAAAAAAACATGACCTTGTTGCCCAATCCACCGGCCTGTTGGCCGTTCGATCCGACGGTGGACGGTCGGTTCAAGCTGTACAAGGCCTCCATGGGCGATTTGCTCAATCCGTCGAAGCGTGTCCCGAAGGTCACCTTGTTCAACCGGGACGTCGTCATCAAACTCTTTCCCAAATTGTCGGACGGGACCGTTGAGCGGTATCTCGATGCGTCCATTGTCTTTCCAAAGGGTACGCCCTCGTCGCGAATCGGAAATTTCCGTCATAAGGAATTCGCGGACGATCTGGTGTTGTCGAAAGTCGACTTCGGCAAACTGGAGGCCAAGTATGTGGCTCGGTATGGTCAGGAGACAGGGAAGACCGTGGCAGCCACCATTCGAGACAAGGCCAAGGACCTCGTGACAGACCCCAAGAGTCTCCTGGAGGTCGGGGCCGAATTGCGCGAGCTCTATAGCAACAGCCTCATGCTGCGGGAGGACGAGGGGCATCGGTTCGGCGAAGATTTGCCGGACAAGGACAAGCAGGCCCTCATCGCATTCCTGGCGACGTTGTGACGCCGAATGTGCCGCTCCACACAGGGAGGGATAGGATGATGCGACGATATGACTCGCTTGTGTATTCTGCGTTGCTCCTGACGCTGCTGACCGCGTGTGACCATGAACCGCCACCGGTGAAGTTCGGGGAGAGTGGCGAAGGCTATGCGAAAAAAATCGACTTCGCGCGCCTCGAGCACGACCTCCCATTGACCCCTGCCGATCTCATAAAGATTACACCCGCCAATCTGGAAGAAGCGACGCAGGAACAGGTGGATCAAATTTATGCCCGCTTAAGCGCGGGCCCTATTCCGGACGGGCCGTATCAAGGCCAGGCCTTCTTCCCCAAAGGGAGCAGCGGCCGCGCACGCTTTGCCGAAATCATCGGCGGCGGTCTGAAAGGACTCGTCGTCGATCTGAAAACGGCCAAGCTCGAGCATGTCGCCGAAGCGGTCTGGAAGGGAAAAGTGTTTGACCGGTCCCATCGCATTCTGCGGAACAGGATCAACGATCTCGTCATTCTGAAACCGTTGCTGGGGCCTGATGTCGCCACAATTCAGAAACTCGACGTGGACGGGAAAGACACGTGGCTGCTCTTTCCGGCAAAACTCTATTGCGGGCAAAGCCTGTTGGACGGGCGTCGGGAATCCATCATCATCGACTATGCCTTCACGGACGACCTTCCTGGATATCGAGCAAAGCCGGATGCGCTGGCCGGGCGGGACGGGTTCGAGATCCGGGACGAGATTCGCATGGTCAGACCTGGTTTCTACCTCGGCCGCGCCTACATGAAGAGAGTGTTCATCCTGAATTTCACCCTCTCTAACCCGGCAGTGGCTGAAAAAGACTCGGGAGCATTTCAGACTTCAGGCAACCTGCAGGAGGACTGCTGGGTCGGTTCTCAGCGGACGACGGCGATGGCG
>JACQHN010000213.1 GCA_016199015.1 Nitrospira defluvii | reverse complement strand
TCGCTCCACACCAACTCGATGGATGAAACCTTGGCCCTGCCCACTGAGGACGCAGTGAAGCTCGCCCTCAGGACACAACAGGTCATCGCCGCCGAGAGTGAAACGGTCAACAGCGTCGATCCATTGGGTGGCTCCTATTTTGTCGAGACCTTGACCAATCGATTGGAGGAAGGGGCGAGGGACTATTTCCGGAGGCTGGACGGGATGGGTGGCATGGTCCGCGCGATCGAAAGTGGCTTTCCGCAACGGGAAATTCTCGATGCCTCGCAACGGTACCAGCGCGAGATCGAACAGAAGGAACGGAGCATTGTCGGTGTGACCGATCATGTGGAGCAAGAAGAGCAATCCATACCCATTTTGAAAATCGGGCCGGAAGTCGAACAAGAACAGGTGGCGTGCCTGTCCGATCTCAGAAAATCACGTGATCCCTTCAAGATGGCCGGCTCACTGGAAGAACTACAGGAGATGGCTGCCTGTCACCAGAGTCTCATGCCTTCTCTGATTGAAGCGGTGAAGGCCAAGGCCACGTTGGGCGAGATTTGCGCGGCGCTGAAAGAAGTGTATGGGACCTATCGGGAGCCGGTGGTGTTATGAGGCGGCGACAACCAGGTGCCTCCCGTGCTCGCACAACGCGCGGCCTGAGAAGGATGGGGATGGAGGTTGCCTCGCTTCAGGGTCAAGGTTGCTCTGGTGCTACGAAAGGGCAGTAACGTAGGCCGTCAGGTTGTTAGGTCTTTCTGGGTCAAGAAGGAGTCAATATGAGGATAAACATGAATTGTAATACGCCTGGAAGTGTTTCCTCCGCTCGCATCGAGCTTTCCATCAATGGAACTGAGAAGATAGTAAGCGTTCCTGACTCGCAGTCTTCTGTAATTGGGGGTGGTCCAGAAGAGGGCTACCTTCTCCTCCCACAGGGCGCATTAGGTCCAAGGATGTATGGTTGGGGCAAACAAGCTGGCAACATAAATCTGGCCGACAAATATCTGGCCAGTAGGAAAAAACCGACGAAAACCACCTGACGCGGAAGTGAAATGAAACTTGGAGCATTTGAAATTTATCCCGTGACGGATGGCCGGTTCCGGCTGGACGGCGGGGCGATGTTCGGGGTGGTGCCGAAAGCCCTGTGGCAGAAATGCTGCCCGGCGGATGAATTGAATCGCATTCCGCTCAGTCTGACCTGCTTGCTGATCCGGGCACATGGCAAGAACATTCTGGTGGATACGGGGCTGGGCGATAAGGAAGATGCGAAGTTTCAATCGATGTTTGCAGTCGAACGGACCCCGTCTTTGCGTGACTCGTTAAAGCGCCAGGGTCTCAGTCCTGACGATATTCACCTGGTGATCAACACACACCTGCACTTTGACCATGCCGGAGGCAATACAGTCACGAACGGAAACGGCACCCTGATATCAGCCTTTCCAAAAGCCAGCTATTACGTGCAACAGGGGGAATACGAGGACGCGACCAATGCCAATGAACGGACCAAGGCCAGTTACCGTCGCGACAATTTCCCACCGGTCGCACAGGTGAATCAGTGGCATTTTCTGAGCGGCGATACGGAACTGCTCCCTGGCATTAGCGCAGTCGTGACGCCCGGGCACACGCGCCATCACCAGAGCGTCAAGGTGGAGTCGGAAGGGCGGATCGCCTTTTTCCTGGGCGACCTTATCCCGACCGTCTCGCATCTGCCCCTCCCCTACATCATGGGGTACGACCTTGATCCCATACAAACGCTCGACACCAAGCGCTGGGTGCTGGATCGAGCGTTCGAGGAGAATTGGTTGCTCGTGTTTGAGCACGATCCCCTGATTCAGGCTGGTCATGTCAGGAAAGATGTAGCAGGAAAGTATTATCTGCAAGAGGTGAAGTTATGACCGTCGCGACGACACCCATTCGGGTCTTGATCGGCAAGGTGGGATTGGATGGACATGATCGGGGCGTCAAGCTCGTCGCCCGTGCGCTCCGGGATGCGGGGGTGGAGATCATCTATACGGGTCTCCATCAAACTCCGGAACAGATCGTGGCGACCGCGATCCAGGAAGACGTGCAGGCCATCGGCCTCAGCATCCATTCCGGCGCCCATAACTCGCTGTTCCCCCGTGTGCTGCAACTGTTGAAGGAACAGGGGGCAGCGGACGTCACGCTGTTCGGCGGAGGCATTATTCCCGATGACGACGTGCCGCAACTGAAGGCGGCCGGTGTACGGATGCTGTTTCGGCCGGCCACGTCGATGCATGAGATTGTGGAGTTCGTGAAAGGGCTTCACCGCGAGCGTTGAGAGGATTGCTGTCATGCGGGTACTGAACACGTCGATGGTTCCAGCCTCAGAAGAATTTCGCCGCCACCGGTCCCATTACGACAGCCTGATGGCCGATCTCAAGAAGCACCTGGCTCTCGTGCGGGCCGGCGGACCGGCCGATGCCATCACGCTTCACAGGAAACGTGGAAAAATGACGGCGCGCGAACGTATTGCCGCCTTGCTCGACCCCCGCTCTCCATGGATTGAGTTGAGTCCCCTTGCAGCCTTCGGTCTGTACGACAACCAGGTCCCGTCGGCGGGCTTGATTACCGGCATCGGCTCCATATCAGGGCGATACTGTGTCATCGCGGCCAATGATGCCACGGTCAAAGGCGGCACCTATTTTCCGATGACCATCAAGAAACATCTACGGGCGCAGGAAATTGCGCTGGAGAACCGGCTGCCGGCGATCTATCTCGTGGATTCAGGCGGCGTCTTCCTGCCGATGCAGGCCGAGGTCTTTGCGGACAAGGAGCACTTCGGACGGATCTTTTACAACCAGGCTCGCATGTCCGCAGCAGGCATCGCGCAAATCGCCGTGGTCATGGGCATGTGCACCGCCGGCGGCGCTTACATGCCGGCCATGTGTGATGAAAACGTCATCGTGAAGGGCACCGGTACAATCTATCTGGCCGGACCGCCTCTGGTGAAGGCCGCGACCGG
>JACQHN010000026.1 GCA_016199015.1 Nitrospira defluvii | reverse complement strand
TGAATGAAGCTCCCCGCAGCAAGCTGCGGGGTATCACAGAACTCAATTTCGAAGACTTCCCGGAAGCAGAGGCGAACCCTGTAGCAAGCTACGGGGAATCACAAGTTCAACAACACAACGCTGGGCGTACAGTACCATTTCAGGCATGTGAAATAGGAAAACTTTTTTGAGAGTCACAGGTCTTTTGGTCTTGTCATAGGAGAAGTGAGGAGGTCAGGGTAAGTGGTGATCCTCGACCAGAGCGGCCGAACCAGGCCCTGCACGTGACCGGTGAGGCATGACGGCTTTCCCCACGATGTCGTTCACCTATGCCCGCTCCGCCGGTGAGCTCTGTCGGTAGGCAGCATTGCGTTACACACCTCTCATCTTTACAGTGGCTCTACGCTGCTTGATCCAGAGGCCCCCATACTGACGACCGAATCACGGGACAGCGCACGATGTATTCTGCGCTCGCCCTCTCAGTCCAGCACCTGCTCAGCCGTCGCGTGAGAAACCGCCGCTCTAGTTCCTGCTGGGTAAGGGCGAGGGCCCATTCGTAAGAAGCTCAGGCTGCCAGGGCGGCGGGACTTCTCTGGAATATGCTGTTTGAAAAGTTTTCGGAAGGGAGTAACATTCCGCACGGAATAGGGCATTCGGCGCCATGAAATGGTGCGATCCTTCTCGTTGAGGATTCAGGTTTACTGAACGGACATTTCGCCGGCTACTTTCTGACAATATTCGCTTCAGCAAAACTGTTTTCGATCATAAATCGCAGGTCGCTGGCGACGGTGGCTGAATCAATGCTCGGACCGATTTCGATCCAGTAATGCAAGGCGAACACGAGCGCATGTTCACTAAAGTCCTCGAAGAGGACGTAGGGTTCAGGCGCCTTGAGAATCTGTCCGTGACGACCGGCCAGGTCGCCAAGCATCTCCTTCACCCGTCGCGCATCCGACCCGGTCGCGACCGCAATCCGAATCGAGTAGCGTTTATGAAAGCTGGAATAGGTCCAGTTGGTCAAATTCCGCTCGAGCAGATTACTGTTCGGGATGAGGGTTTCCACGCCGTTGGTATCCCGGATTGTCGACGAGCGCAGTCCAATGGTGGTGACCATGCCCCTGATCCCATCGACCTCGATCACGTCGCCGACGCGAAGCGGACGTTCCATGAGGAGCAGCACCCCGCTGATGACATTCTTCAAGAGATTTTGAGTGCCAAAGCCCACGCCGATCGCCAGTGCGCCTCCAAGAAAGGCAAACGCGATAATCGGAATCTTGACGAACATCAGCGTCATGATCACGAGCACCAGAAACAGAAAGGCCAGGGCCCATTGGCGAATAATATTGGCCACGTTCGGATCGACTTGCAGTCGCGTAATCGCCTGTTTTTCCGCAAACCGTGCTAACACCACCGCACACCAATACCCGATGATCAGGATGGCCATCGCCGTCAGCACTTTTCCCACGGTGACGCTGCGGCGGCCGGTCACACTCTTCCCGTCTACTTCGATCGTGTCCTCGGCGGTGAAGAGCTCGACATTCCACATGTTGCCGAACAGCGCCAGAGCCGACGTTCCCCAGTCCTCCAGCCGCGTGACGACGGAGCGAGCCTGCTCACGCTGAGTGAACTCGGTCTGTCTATGTTCGATCAATCCCAACAAAGAATCTGTGCGCTGGAGCATGCGCCGGTAGAGATCTTCCCGGTGGCGATAGCCGCGGAGCATGTCATTGAGATATTGGGCGGTGGCAGGCGAGGAATTTTCTTCGAGCCGGTTTTCCACATCGCTGATTTGGCTGCCCACCATGCCGAGCTGCTGTAGTCCGTATTCTTTCCAACCCTGAATCTGCTTGGCGGCAGCGACCAGCTTCTTTGAGGCGTCACGTTCTTCGACGACGGAGAGGGTCCCCTGAGCCGTGGCATAACGGATTTCCCAGATATGCCGTTCATGCTCCAGTCCATTCACCATCTGGCGCAGGAGATCCACGTGCAAATTATCATTGTCGAATTGAAGGCGCATCAGCTCGACGGCCTCGGTCAGGTGCGTCACCCGCTCCCCCTTGAGACGACGCGACGAGGTCTTGGGGGAAGCAGTGCCATCGGTCGCGGCCAGCTTCGCTTCACTGGCCGCGACCGCCTGCCGTTGCGCAGCCTGTTCCAGCACCGCTCGGTCCAACTCCGACATCAGCGCCTGGTGGTCTACGTCTAACCGTTTTTTGATTTTGTCGTAATCCTGTTTGGTGAATTCGACCTGCTGAGCCGCGACGGTGCATTGGCGATTGAGCAGTGTGATACGCTGCTGCGCTTCCGTCAGCTCTTCCTGGATCTGCGTTTTATCGGCATTCAACATCCCCGTGCGCGCCGACTCCACTCGCTCGCGCAACTGAGACAGATCACGATCCCAGGTCAGGGCTTCTCGCTTCATCGGATCCTCGACGCCTTCGAGACGCTCCGACGCTTGACGAGCCTGTTCTTGCGAGGCTTTCAAATTGCGCCGCGTACTTTCCGCGACACTCTCAGTCATGGTCAGCCTGGTTTGAATGCCCTGCGCCGTGAGGGCCATGGACCGTGCCGCATCACGCAATTCATCGACCATCAGCACCGAATAGGGCGGAGGTGTCGAAAATCCGTCCCATTCCTTATTTTGGCGTTCGACCTCCCGCACGCGCAGGCGCATTTGATCGAGTTTCCTCAACGCATCGAGATGTTGCTCATAGAGCTGCACCAACTGCTGCTGCAACGAGCGGCGCTCCCTCGATCGAGTGTCCGTGGTCCCGGGAGGCGCCCCTTTCCGCAGGGTCTGCGGTGAATTGATTTCGCTGAGTTCTTTTTCAGCTACAACGCGTTTGCTTTGCAAATCAGCCACAACAGCGGCTGAGTCGGATCCATCAGCGGAGGTCTGGGACGAGTGACCGGCGGGGTTGGATCGAGTGTCCTTCTCCGGGGAGGCAGCCGTGGCCTGCGTGAGGCGGGAGTCTGGGACAGACCGATCAGCAACGCAACGATGAGAGCGAGCTTCATGCGCACAAACCTAGACCTCTCGGTGAAATGAAACATCCTGCTTCATATGTACAGAGCTGATGGTGATTGTACAAGCCGCGCCAGGCTGAACCAAGAAAAGATCCGGCTGATCGTCAGACCACTGACAGGGAAAGCGACTGTGGTCACGCTCCGGAACAGTCGCTCAGGCAGAGGGATTCGGCTAGCAGGACAGATCGAACGACGGGCGATAGGGGGCCTGCATCGGCGCCTGTGATGGCGCCATCATTCAAGCTCCGCGATATACATCCCCTCCACCCGCTCGCGCGCCCAAGGCGTTTTTCGGAGAAAGGTGAGGCTCGATTTCACGCTCGGATTGTTGAGGAAACAGCGGACCGGAAGGCGACGTCCCAGCTCAGCCCACCCATGCCGTTCGACGAGTGTGGTCACAATGGTCTCCAGCGTCACGCCGTGCAAGGGATCGCGGGGATGGGAAGTAGTCATGAGCGTATGGTGAATAACATAAAAGAAGAGCTTATGGCCGATGATTGCAGATCAAGAGGGATCGGCGGCATCGCTAAGTCACTACGCCTGCTTCCGATTCTTCCATCTCGTCAAACATCGAGACATTCTTCTGTCTCAGCCTCAAAGTGAAATGTGGCCATTTTCAAACTGCTTTGAAATTCGAGGCCTAAATCAGACTCTCTGGCTGCCAGATGCATAAGATCCGTCAGCACATCGGTCAAATTGGCCCTTGGATCATAAGGGTCACCGAATTGCACAGCATACATTTCGAGAACCTTCCTGCCACGTTCTGCCCTCTCGTCATTGGTTGGCATGTGCTCCTCCGTTGTAATTCATACGGATGAATTGGCTCATTATTCCAGAAAAAGATTCGTGCGGTGAAAGGCGAGGAATGCCTTCTCCGGCCAGAACTTATCCGGCATGCGAATCTTAGTCTTAGAATAATTTATGAAACCTGATTCAAGGGTCGAATTTGGAAGGTAGGCCATTAGTTCGGGAGATAATCTAATCTCGTAAGAATCTTCGATGGTCCACAGTCCACAATCAAACGCATCATGATGAAGTGAACATAGGCACAGTCCATTCCTTGGATTAGCTCGAAGATCCTCCCTATTTGCCCAAGGAATGATATGACCGGCCGTTAGCAACTGCGGGACCGGATTGCAACAGACACAACAACTGCTTCCGTAGGAGGCCAGCACAGCTTCTCTGAAAAATTTCTGGTGCAATCTAACTTTCACCTCGCGGACTTTTTCACTTGGACGATCAAGGAGATCCTGCAGTTTACAAGCATACAATTCGCTGCTACTTTTTGCTTTATTGCGCTCAGAGGGCGTCGTCCTCGAACCGGCTAGAAGTCGCTCTGTGGCTAGTTCACTCTCAATCGAAAGATTCTCCCAACTCTGATTGAATTCGTCCCAGATGCCACGGTCTGCACTACTCACTCTCGTCAGTCCCTTTATCCCTTGGGCTCGTAATGCAGGGTCAAAAGAACCGAAATTACCAAGCTTCATCGCCACAGAAGCTGCCGATCGTCCTATCAGACGAGCAACCTCGATTACTAAAGGGTTGTTGGCTTTGGTCTTCGAAAAAGGAATTTTGCAATACAGATTAAAAACAACAAGGAGCTGATCGCGCGTCCAAGGTTCATTCATGTGCTGATTCTGTAAAGCGGTCCAATATGCAGCGAAATAATAAACATGTAGACACCTAATGTACACAGCTGCCAGTCACTATCGGAGTTCGGCGTCTCGTCTAAGGCGGATACATTTCATAGCAATTCACTTCGTCACTGCCCAGTCATTCATGCGAGCGAGGCGGTTGTTGTGGTCTCCACTGCGCGCGTCCAACGAGGGCTTTCCCAAGCCGCGCGTTGCGCGAGCACAGAGACCATACAACTGCTTCGCCACTCCTTTTCCGAAACCACCATAACTGATACAGGACCTGCCACAACCGATTGCGCAATGAATGATGAGTAATGAGACCCCGTAGCTGCTATAGTTGCTGGGTTATGGCATTAGGCTGATGCAAGTTGACCATCGTCAAAATGGTTCACCAGAACAGTGCATAGTTTCCCACTTACCCAAGGAGGATTGTCATGCAGAAGTCATTGATCATCGCCATC
>JACQHN010000191.1 GCA_016199015.1 Nitrospira defluvii | reverse complement strand
GAGGAGAAACTGGGCCCGGTCACACCGGCGGTTATATTCGCCACGGAGGACCATGCGACCACCTGCAGAAAGGGTGGTACTGAGTGGATGCACTAGTCTACGCTTTGCTCAAAAAGCGGTCAATACGGCAGGAATCGAGAGCGGGCGCGGGTTGCCGCCTATCCTCTATCCGGCATCAGCTGAGACTGTCTTCCCCCCATAATAGAAATGACATTTGATAGAATGTTAGAAGGGTTCCGATTCCTTCGCTCCCGCAGGAGGTGCGTCCATGCAGTCCGTCGCCTTTGTGGTCCTCCTCACTGGATGGTCGCTCATCGGCCACCTCCCAATGGCTGATGCTCAGCCGTCGGTTGTTCGACAGGGCGATGGCACGACCGGCATGCTGTCGCCCATGGGTGGGCACGAAGCCATCTATTCGGATGCTCACGGAAACAAGGGTGTCACACATCAAGGGTCCGGCCTACCTTCCCACGCCTTCAGCTCCCCCCACGGCGCCCTGTCCGGTACGGTTACCCCATTCGGAACGCCGGCTCCCCCAAATCTCCTCACGCCAGCACCGCTGTTGCCGATCCAGCCTAGAGGCATGGCCACGCCTCAGCCACAAGCCCCTGCGTCCTCCGGTTTTCCTGGCGGGGGTAGCTCCTTCAGCGGACGTCCAGGACGATAGTTGAGCCTGGCACTGACGAGTTACCCCGCCTGCTCATGCAAAGAATGGGTGGTTATTTTCTGCCTGCATCGCGATCGTGACAACGGTACGGTTGAATCTCTTCCGATCTTTCGTTAAGTTACGAGCAATGACCATCTCCCGCGCACGCCTCATCCTGCTTGCTTGCGCGAGCGGTCTTCTCTATCCACTCTCATTTCCAGCCTTCGACCTTGGTGTGCTCGCCTGGTTCGCGCTGGTACCCCTTCACGTTGCGGTCGAATATGTGTCGCCCGGCCGCGCCTTTCGGGTCGGATGGCTTGCCGGCACGCTTGCCTTTACCGGCTCCATGTTCTGGGTCATCACCGCCATGAACATGTACGGCAAGGTGCCGCTCCCGATCGCCGCGTTGGTCATGTTGTTGCTGACGGTCTATCTCGGTCTCTATGTGGCCATCTATGCCGGCGGACTCGCCTGGATCAGAACGACGTTCCCGACCCTGGGCTTCCTGCCCGCACCCTTTCTGTGGGTCACATTGGAATTGATCCGCACCTACTTTCTCTCCGGCTTACCCTGGGCGCTCTTTGGGTATTCACAATACCAATGGCTCCCGATCATTCAACTCGCCGACCATTTCGGTGTCTACGGCGTCTCCTTCCTCCTGGTGCTGGTGAATGCTGCGCTCGCAGAAACGATAATCTGGAGCATCAAGGCCTATCGCGGGTTTCAAATTCGTTCCTTTCCCTGGCCCTCTTCCGTTGCCGCCGCAGCGGGGTTTGGCGTGGCCTTGCTGTACGGCACCACGCTGTTGACCGCTGCGGACCACACACCCACCCGCACCTTATCTGTAGGAATCGTGCAACCGAACGTCGAACAGGCACAGAAATGGGATGTCGCATTTCGGCAGGAAACCATGGAACGGTACGGCCGTCTTACCGCCGGGCTGGGCGACGACCTGGATCTCATTATCTGGCCGGAAGCTGCGACACCGTTCGTGTTCGAAATGGAGCCGCAGTATCGTGCCCTCGTGAGCGACATGGCCCGCCGCGCTAGTGCGCCGTTGTTGTTCGGCAGTCCGGCATTACGACGGTATGCCAACGGCCGCCCCTTCTTGCTCAACAGTGCCTATTTGCTCGCCACCGATGGTCAGATCCTCGGCCGCTACGATAAACAGCATCTCGTCCCGTTCGGCGAATACATCCCCTTCCACAATTCCTTGCTGTTCTTTCTCGATAAATTGGTGGAGGGGATCGGCGACTTCGAGGCCGGACCGGGGTCGACGTTGCTGATGTTCAAGCCACGCGAGAAGGTGCCTCCGATGGCAGCGGCGGCGACCGTCCCTGATTTTCACGTGAAATTCGGCGTGGTGATCTGCTACGAAGTCATTTTCCCCAACCTCGTACGGCAGTTTGCCGCCAACGGTGCGGACTTCATGGTCACGATCACGAACGATGCCTGGTTCGGCCCTTCCTCGGCGCCCTATCAACATTTCGGTATGGTGGTCTTTCGCGCTGTAGAAAATCGTGTCGCCTTCGCGCGGGCGGCGAACACAGGCATCTCCGGCTTCATCGATCCCTATGGGCACATCTCGCAACAGTCTTCCATCTTCACACAAGAAGCCCTCAAGGAGACCATCACCGTCGGCCATCAACAGACCTTTTACGCGCAATACGGTGATCTCTTTGCGTATGCCTGTGCTATACTCACCGCGCTTTTGTGCCTGACCAGCTATTTTTCTCACGATACAGAACCCGCCGGTGGCGAGCCGGCCGGTCGACCAGCCTGACAGAGAAAGGAACGTGCCATGTTGGAAGATGTCCCTACCCGTGTGCGAACGCTCGGAGAGCAGCTGGCTCAATTACGGGGGCATCTTTGACCTGGCTCGGATGACCGCTGAACTCAACGACATCGACGCGAAGACCGCCCAACCGGACTTCTGGAAAGATACCCAGGCTGCCGCCAAGGTCAATCGCCGCAAAGCGACCCTCGATCGGGAATTGAGCCGCTGGCGCGAGACCGAGCGTCGACAAAGCGACATTGAAGCCCTGCTCGATCTGGCGATGGAATCAGGCGACGCGGGACTTGAACAGGAACTCACCGGTGAACTCGCCCAATTTGAGAAGGCCGTCGCTCAGTTCCGCATTGAACTGCTGCTTTCGGGCGAGTTGGATGCGAGCAATGCGATCTTCGCTATCCATCCGGGCGCCGGAGGGACGGAGTCGCAAGATTGGGCGCAGATGCTCCTGCGCATGTACGTGCGCTGGGCCGAGCGAAAGGGCTTCAAGGTCGAAACCCTCGATCTCCTCGCCGGCGATGAAGCCGGCATTAAGAGCGCGACCCTGTCCGTGACCGGCCCCTATGCCTATGGCTACCTCAAGGCCGAAGCTGGGGTGCACCGCCTTGTACGCATTTCCCCGTTCGATGCCAATAAGCGGCGACATACCTCCTTCGCCTCGGTCTTCGTGTATCCCGAACTCGATGACGATGTCCAAGTGGTCATCGACGATAAAGACCTCCGGATCGATACGTTTCGCGCGGGGGGCGCCGGCGGTCAGAACGTGAACAAGGTCGAGACCGCCATTCGCATCACCCACATCCCCACGAACATCGTGGTGCAATGTCAAAACGAACGGTCCCAACTGCAGAATCGCAACGGGGCGATGAAAATTTTGAAGGCCCGTTTGTTCGAAGTGGAGCAGCGCAAAAAAGAAGCCGAATTCAACGCCATCGTCGGTGAGAAGAAAGACATCGCCTGGGGCAGCCAGAT
>JACQHN010000190.1 GCA_016199015.1 Nitrospira defluvii | reverse complement strand
GATCTATACATGGGACTTGCGTTGCCGGAAACAGCTGTTGAGTCTCATGGGCGGCAGTTGGGACTAAAAGACAATGTTCGATTTTCAATGTTCAGTGTTCAATTGAAGAGAAGAGCTACACGGGTTACGGCTCTTGGGGAACACAGCGATAATATTCAATGTTGTGTCTTGAATTGAGCATTGAGAATTAAACATTGAACATTTTTTGAACGACGGGGCCTCATGTCTGAGCATGACTTAGAAAAACTGCTGGGCGGCTTCGCAGCGGATACCTTGATGCCGGAGGAACGTATCCGGCTCTATACGGCCGCCATGCAGGACCAACAGTTGTTCAACGCGCTAGCCGACGAGCAGGCGCTGAAAGAATTGTTGGCCGATCCGCTGGTGCGCGGCAGACTGCTGCGGGCCTTGAGGAAACCCGGCACTTCCGAAGCCGGCGGTACCCTCTCGTGGTGGGCCTGGCTCAGGCGACCGGCTGGGCTCGCCTTTGCCGGCGGTCTCGCAGCTGCCATCTTTGCCGCCGCATTCGGTACGAAGATCTATCTGGAGAGTCTCGATCAAGGAGCCCAACCAGTCGTGACCGAAGATGCCACACCTTCAACGCCACCAACTCCGGCGCCGCAACCATCCAAACCCGCACAGTCTTCTGATGCTGAGCCGCAACTGAAGGCCAAAGAAAGCGTGGATTCCATGAGTAAGCCGGCGAAGAAAGATGCGCTGGCCGACAAGTCCGCCGAGCGAAAGAGAATGGCTGCGCCGCCCGCCTCCCAGGAGCCACGAGCCGAGCAAGACGAAGCCCGCAAACAAGTCGGGGAAAGTCCCGCGCCAGCCGTAGCTTCAACACCCAAGGCACTACAAGCTCCGAGTCACCCTCCAGCGACCGGCACGGTCCTGCCGCCAGTCAGCGCGCGCGCATTGTTTTATGGAAGCGAGCCAGGCCGTCCCGATCGACAGGGGCTGACGGCTGAAACAGAACAAGGTCTGAACTCCCTGTCAAAATCGGCGCCTCAGGCCAATCGACCAGAAGGTAAGGCTGAACGGTTTGCAGCTGCTGGCAAGGCAACTGGAGCTGCAGTCCAACCCAAGCCGTTGGGCTTACGCTATAGCTTCGTCATGAAGGGAAGCGAGGGACAGGACAGAGAAGTGGATGCAGCAACCGCGGCCAAGAGCCCGGGACTTGTGCGCATCAGCGTGGAAGCGAGTCAGGATGCCTACCTTCAAATCCTCCAAACCCTCGGCACTGCCGGTACCCGACTCTGGTGGCCTCAACAGGAAACGGGAAAAATCTCTCTCAAGGTCCTTGCCGGAAAACGGAATGAGATCCCCTTGCCTCCACCGGCAGAGAGCGGATTGCTCAGTCTCATCATCCGCCTTTCTCCGAAACCGTTTGGGCCACTGACGGTTCAGGAAGTCGGCATGCTCGATCGGTTCTCAGCCAATCTTCTGATCGAATCGGTTTCTCCCGGCAACTCAACCGGCTTGCAAGAACAAGCCACCTACGTCGTCAGCAGAGAATCATCGCCAACCACTCAGATCGCGGTGGAGATTCCAATCAGCAGGTAAGGATACGCTGGCTGCGAGCGAGTCTGGGTTCCTGACGGATTGCTGCTCTGCTCACACGTCTATTCATGTGCTTTCCTCCCCTCCACTATCATGATAAAGTATGAATCATGATAGGCCTGAGGAGGGCTCACAATGCCGATTATCAAACCCATTTCTGACCTGAGAAATAAAACCAACCAAATTTCCGAGTTGGTGCATAAGAGTCATGAACCGGTCTTCATCACGAAGAACGGCGAAGGTGACATGGTTCTCATGTCTCTGGCCACATATGGCGAGATCGAGCGCACGCTGGATCTATACGGAAAACTGGCTGTCGCAGAGGCAGAAGCCGCAAAGGGAAATCGAGGACGGGCGCTGAACAAGGTGATGGCCGATTTGAGGAAGCGGATTCGTGGGTTCCAGTAACTACGCCATCCGACTGCTCTCGGTTGCCGAGCAGGATCTGCAAGAACTGATCTCCTACCTGGCCGCAGAAAATCCCGGCGCCGCAGCCATAGCGCTCGATCGGATCGAAACACAACTGCAAGGCCTACAACGGCATCCCTTTCTCGGGCGGACCCCAAATGATCCGAAACTAGCCCGGCTCGGGTATCGGGTCCTGGTCATCGACAACTACCTCGCGTTCTACAAGGTGAAGGGGAAGACGGTCCTGATCCATCGGGTGCTGCACGGCGCGCGAGACTTCGTGCGGTTACTAATGGACTGAGAACCCGCGAACGTATCACACTGCACCAACACAATCCTTTTTGCCCCATCTCCGCTGCAGGCGTCGAAAACAGACTGACTGGGCGCTCACTTGCCTCGGAGCTTAGCAGCCAGAACATCGACCTTCTCGATGCTGGGTGGCTTCGAGAGCAGATCACCGGCCTTCGCCATCAGTGCCGCAGCGACCTTTCCCGATAGATGCGCTTGCCTCCCGTTCTCGTCGGGAAAGGCATCAAAGATTCCGAAAGTCGAGGGGCCGAGGCGAATGCCAAACCACGCCGTGGTCGCCGGCTCGTCGTTGACCAGCGGAAGTCCGCCGCGAAGGAACTATTCCACATCCGTTTCTTTGCCTGGCCTGGCTTCAAGACGAACGAACAAGGCAACGGTGACCATCGCTGCCTCCTTGGGTTGAATCCGGCAGGGGTTTGGTTCGCAGACCAACTACAGGTGCACACTTCGTGTCGGCCTCATTCGAGTATGCCTGTTTCTCTTGCTGAGAGAAATATGCAACTGCCCAAACAGACTCCCGCCTCGCTTTCATTTACCCTAGCCCGCATTATTCATGACGGTTCGTCGCGAAATTGCGGAGTCGCAACGCGAGACGGGCGCGCGGAGCCG
>JACQHN010000195.1 GCA_016199015.1 Nitrospira defluvii | reverse complement strand
TCGAGCACGTCGTTGATGAGATAGAGTTGAGCTTCTCCGCATTGCTGGATCGTTTGCGCGAAGGAGCGTTGTTCTTCGGCCAAAGGCGTATCCAGGAGTAAGCTGGCCATGCCGATCACGCCGTTCATCGGCGTGCGCAGTTCATGACTGATCGTCGCCAGGAAGGTGGATTTGGCGTGAGTCGCCGCCTGGGCCTGTTGGAGTGCTTGATCCAACTGACGGTTACTCTCGCGGAGATGATCGGCCGTATCATTGAGCGCGCGATGGGTCGCATACACTTCACTGAGGTCGATGGCATAGGCCCGCACGAGCCCATGGTTGGGTACCGGACAGAGAGTCCAACTGTAACAGGCGTCTCCTCGTACGACTTCCTGAGACGCGAGCGGTCGGGCCTCTTGCAGACAGGTGGCTACGAGCGCAGAAAGGTTGTCCGGCAGAATATCCGGTTTGCCGCTGAGGTCATATCCAAACCGGCAGAGCACCTCTGCCATCGCTGGATTCACATACAAGAGATTCCCGTCTCGATCGAGTTCGACGATCGGGTACGGGCTTTCCTCGGCCACTGCCGCCAGACGATTACGATCGTTCTCCAGCTCAAGTTCACGGGATACATCTCGAAGAGTCAGAAGCGCGGCAACCGCGGGAATTCCGGACAAGCGGAGTTGCTGCCATTCGACGACGGTGGCCATGCGTTGTTCGGAGACATCATCTTTTTCGGTGGGTTCAGCGGACAACGTCTGTCCTTCCGCCAATTTCCAGATACCAGTGGCCTGGAGTGATTCGCTCAAGTCGAGACGATGCCCGACGAGGTCCGGCAGTGTTTTTCCCACGCAGTCACCCGAAGACCGACGGAGGAGACGACCGACGGTCCGATTGGCGAACAGCACGGTCTGATCAGCCGACAACAAACAAATGCCCAGAGGCACTGCGTCCCACAACAGGGTCGCCAGCTCTGAGGGGAGGGAGAGCCCGGCGGGATCGTGAGGTGGCGTGGCACGTGAGTGGGGCGGGCGGTTCATGCTTAGTGCCCGATCACGGCTGTTTCAAAATACATGGGGAGATCTACCTGTTCCTGGTTGGGATCCAAGGCACGGACAATCGTGCGCGTCGGCTCGTCGGGATTCAAAATCGTGAGATCGACATCGAACGGGATTTTATGCAGATCCCCGGTAGGCCCGCTGATGATGCGAATTTTCGGTTTCAAACGGTCCGTGTGATTGATGCCGGTGACCACGGCTTTTTCACTGGTGTTGAGCTTGATGAGACTTCCGATGGGGTAGACACCCAAGGCCTTGATGGCGACTTCAATCAGCGCCTTGTCATACCGGCCTTTTTCGCCCAGCACAAAGAGCTGCCGAATGGCATCGTGGGGCAAGAGGGGCGGACGGCCATGCCGCGCACCGACCATACCATCATAGGTATCGACCATACCGACAAGTTGTGCCAGCGTGGATATGGATCCATTCTTAAGTTTATTGGGAAATCCATTGCCGTCCAGCCATTCATGATGTTGCGCAATAATGTGGTTGACCGCCTCCGGCAACTGTTCCCCTTGCGAGAGCACTGTTGCGGCCAACTGCGGATGTTGCTGCATGAGTGCTTTCTCGTGATCGGTCAGCGCGCTGGATTTCCGGTAGACATTCCGCGGGAGGCGCACATACCCGATGTCATGGAGCAGCGCCCCGACACCGAGTGTTTCACGGTCGGCCTCCCCACACCCATATTCCACCGCGACGATGAGAGACAGCACACACACATCCATGCCATGGGAAGCGAGGGTACGATCGTAACGCTGCATTTTTTCAAGAAAGAACTGGGTCATCATGGATTCCGGATGTGCAAGAATCCGGCTCATCAGACCCGTGACAATGTGTGTGAGCGTCGCGACCTTCGGCGATTGTCCGGCCTCGATGTCTCCGAACACACGTTCCATAGCCTCCGTGGCTTCCCGGTAGGCCGCCTTGGCCGCAGCGGCCTGTTGGCCAATGGTCTCCACCCGAGGAGCATCGGCGTTATTACATGGAGGCGGCAGCTCCATGATGGACGGCTCAACGGTAGCCGTCTCACTGCTCACCGCAGAGGTCTTCTCCTCAACAACATCTCCAACATCCAGTCCTCGTTCTAGGTCAATGGTGACCTCACGGATGCCGTGTCCCATGAGTTGAGTGATGTCGTCAGGATTCGTCAGTAGCCACTTATGCAGCAGAAACGGCGTGCGATACCAGGGCTGATCCATGCCCACGATATACATACCCAGTTTCAATTGGGCGATCGGAATGCGTTTGGTAGAATTCATACCAGAGTTATTCCTGATGGCGTGAGAAGCGTGAAAACCCCTTGGCTTGTTTCTCCCGTAGGGTTCATATCGGTTGATGCCGAGCCGTCCTTAACCCGAACTATTCATGAATGCCGTCGCGAGGCGTTCGAGCCCGAAGCCCGCCGGGGCTTCTCGCACGTAAGGCCGACGCAGGCGTACTAGCCCGCATTATTCACGAAGACTTCTACTACAACCGCCGATACGCCGCTACGACAAGCCTGACGGCGGGCGGGCTCGCCGCTCAGTCGGTCAACATCCTGT
>JACQHN010000192.1 GCA_016199015.1 Nitrospira defluvii | reverse complement strand
TGCCGTTCAGATCGTAGGTGTAGGTAAAGTTCGCGTCTTCCGTCAGTTGGTTCCCCACATTGTACAAACTTGCGTTCGTCGTGCGGTTGCCGACTGGATCATACGCGAACGCCTGGGGCGTGGCGAGCAAGGGATGGGAGGCGCTGGTCAGCCGATCCAGATTGTCGTACCCAAACGCCTGACTGCCGCGCCGATCCATGAGTTGCGTTCTATTTCCCACGGTGTTGTATACGTAATCCGCCTTGTTGATCTGAGAACTGGTAGCTAATAGCTGGTGGCGAATAGCTGATAGCTGAGAAGCAGGATCATACCTCAAGCCCTCTGCGAGTGGGTCACAGGTTAAGGTCGAGTCGGGATGTGCGAAACATCGGTCCGATAACCCCATCAGCTCGCGAGCCTCCACAAGAACACTTGTGCTTTTGCCCGGTCTGTTGCCAACAGCTCTCCATCCTTACAGACGTAGTATTCATATTCTGTCTTGTTCTCCTTTGAGTCAGCAGTTAGAGCAATTGGCCACCATCCTCGCGGTCCATTGATTGGGTAGCTGATTTCTTTTCCAGTTACGCTATGGCACGTGTCATGAAGTGTGGATCGGTCAACGGTCCCACGGAATGACAGCCAAGTGCGATTGTTCTCGACATCGTACTTGATCCGAATGTCCGATGCAGATTCTGGCACAAAAGCAGGTATCCATCCTCGTGAAATTTCCCCAGCTGCTGCAGCTGCCTTCATATCGGGATAGTGGCCCTCCTTGGATTCAATCCAGTCACAGCTCACCAGTAGAAGCAGCGCCATAACCGCAATCCACAATCTAGCCATTCGTGAGGCTCCCCATTTCACTTGGCGGTTTCAAGTTCCAAGTGCAACGGGTGAATGATGGCGCAGTTGCGCATAGACTTCCAGGGGCGTGGCAAAGTCGAGACATGTCCTCGGGCGCGTGTTCAACCGATGCGCGATGGCATTCAGCTCATGCTGGGTATAGCCCGACAGGTCCGTGCCCTTGGGCAGGTACTGGCGCAGCAGCCCGTTCGTGTTCTCGTTGGTGCCACGTTGCCAGGGGCTATACGGATCGGCAAAGAAGATCCGGATCGCCAGCCGCTCCGCCAAGCGTTCGTGCTCGGCCATCTCTTTCCCTCGATCATACGTCAAGGTTTGGCGCAGCAGCGCGGGCACATGCCGGAGTTTCTTGGTGAAGCCCTCGCGAGCACTCCGCGCATCCGTTCCGGTCATCCTGGCCAGGATGACCAGGCGGGTCGTCCGCTCGACCAGGGTGCCAACGGCCGAGCCATTGCGGGCCCCCTTGATGAGGTCGCCTTCCCAGTGGCCCGGCACGGTACGAGTGGCCACCTCGGCGGGGCGCTCGGCAATCGGCGTCATGTTCGGGATCTGACCACGTCGATCGGTCCCTCGCGCCCGAGGTCGGCGCGCCTTGCGCGCCTGACGCAGTGCGGCCAGCAGTTCGCTCCGCAGGGTGCCGCGGGGCAGCACATACAGCCCCGCATAGATGGTTTCGGCCGAGAGGTGTTTACCCATGTCGTCAGGATACGCGCGTTGGAGCCGCCCGGCAATCTGCTCGGGCGAACACCCTTCGGTCAGCTGCGTCCGCACGTACTGCCACAGCCAGGGATCCAGGAGTTTGCGCGGTCGCCGTGGCTGACGGGCTCGAGCCGACGCCAGGGCGTGCGCCGTGCAGGCTCGATACGGACCTCGCACCGCGTTGCGGGCCCACTCGCGGCTCACGGTGCTGGGCGCTCGCCTCAACACCGTCGCCATCGTCCGCAACGAATGGCCGCAGGCCAGGCCCAGACTTAAGGTTTCACGTTCTTCGGCACTCATGTGTCGATAGGATCTTGTTCGCATGGCAACACCGTAGCCCATCCGGGCGTGAAGTGTTGCACTTGGAGTTAGAACTCAAGCTCCTCAATATTTCGGAGGCAACCCTACAGGCCTAAAGGGAGCGCACGACTGTTCGCACGGCGTTCCAGGGTTGATACTTCCCTGCATGCGACCGTACAGATTTGCTTGCTGATCCGCGGCGCTGTCTTGTGGTGTGGATCGTGGATCCCAGTAAGACTTCACATTCGTGTCCCACCACTCGCGGATATCACTGATGACGCACGCTACAGCCTCGCCCTCCACGCCACGCTGAGCAGCTTGGCAATTGGCCTTGCAATGGAAATACTTGTCTGCGCCCTTCCACCAAGCTTGTCTCATATCGACATAGTTCGCTCCAAAGTCCCCAATGGCTCCAAAGAACTCGCCCCAGAAATTGAGTACCTCACCTGGAGTTGCAAAATCAAACAATCCAAACGGATCGGCTAGCCGTGGGGGATTGTTTCGAACGTAATTGTAGAAGTTAACATCACCACCACCTAGGCCGATCGGATCCTTCTGCAAGAACCGTCCTGTGCCTGGATCATAGTACCGCGCCCGGTAGTAATAGAGCCCCGTCTCGGTATCCAACTCCCTCCCCGTGTACGTATAGGGCTGGTCCACCGTTCCAGGCGAATCGAGAATGTTCCCATAGGCATCATAGGCGTACGCCTTGGCAACCGCGCCACTGCTGTCAGTGAGCTCCGTGACGGTACCGAGGCCGTCCTGGTGATAGAAGAGCGTGCTGGTGGCCACTGGGGTGCTGATCGGAACCGTCGTGGAGGCGATCACGGTGGGCAGGCCCGGCT
>JACQHN010000182.1 GCA_016199015.1 Nitrospira defluvii | reverse complement strand
GCAAGTCCTTCTGCGTGACGTCTTTCACCTTGTCGAAATGACACGACGTGCAGAAGTTCGCGCTACGGAAGAGCGACGATTGCGTCGCCGGATGCACCAGATTCTCCTCCGGATCGGCATAGGGTCCGTAGAGCATTTCTCCCGGCTGCACTTTGTAGGTCGGCGGGGGCTGCGGCGTGGTTTCCACCGCGCTGATGAGATGACAGGAGGCACAGCCGATGCCCTCCACCTGCGGCTTGCCGGACAACACCTGCGCCGTGATCTTCTCGACATGTTGCGGAAACACCGTCACGGCCGGTGCATGGCACGAGAGACAGCGCTGCCGCTCCTGCACCGTCGGATTGGTCTGCATCCACAGTCCCAACACGGTCCGGAACACCGGCGACTCGAACGAAGTGCCGTGGAGCAAGGCGGCGTCGACCCGACCGAAAGATTTGAGATCCGGGGTCTGCTCGCGTATCCCCTTCCATTCTTCGTAATGTCGATCGTGGCACTGCTTGCAGTCCTCCGACCGGATAAAGATCTTTTCGATCTCGGCGACCCAATCGGCCGGCGCCTGGCCATCGGTCTTCTGCGCAATCGCCCGCTCATGGAAGGTGACATTCAGCACCGCCATGAGCAGCAGCAACCCGCCCATCGCCAGCCTTTGCATCAATCGTCCCTTGTCGTTCACGCTCAGCCTATCCTGATCTAATCCCGTTTGCAGCCGACAAAATGAAAATTCACGCCCCACCCGACCGGATCGCCAGGATCCGCCGGTTCATAGGTTCCGACCGTGAAATTACATTCTTTGAGGGAAGCCTTGACGGCCTTCCCGAAATCGATCAGGGTACGAATTTCTTTCTTGTCGATTTCCTTGATGATCGACCGCACCTTAATGCCGGCATAGTCCGCCCGGGAATTGCCGATCACTTCAAACACGGCGACGCCTTCTGGCCGCTGCAACTTCAGTTCTTTTTGAATCGCTTCGTCGACCTCGCCGACCGCAATCCCGAATTCTTCTCCGAGTTGAATGGCTTCCTCCGTCGTCATCTCGCCATTTGTGCTTGTGCCTGTGCCTGTGTCTGCACCAACCAGGCTACTCCACCCTGCCGCGGTGAGCAGAGCCCCACACACACAAAAAGCCCTTCCAAGAGAAAGGGCTTTTTTCAGGAGCGACCGGGTCTTCTGGGATCTCCCCTCCAACGTGTTCGCCTCATTCGCGCGACAGGTGCCGACTCACACGCGGTCGGCCGCTCTGTCATCCTACCAGGAACGATTATGTTTTTGTGACGGGGTCCAATGCGAGTTGAAACCAAGGGGCGATGGCTTTTTGCCCATTGCGTTCCTTGTTCTCGCCATTCCACACGGCAAAGGATACCGCCTGGATACGTCCCGGAATCAGCTTGGCTTCATTTTCTTGTTCTTCGCTGGACAGGGGCCGGCGCATCACCACCCGCCACGTGCCGTCTTTCCAGGTGGCCTTCCCCTGCACACGCCCCTGCTTCTCCTTCGTGGTCAGGGTACTGAACCCCCCACCGATCAAATCCTCCACCGAAGATGCTCGCCGAGGAATGACCTCGAACCGCCGTGGCTCACCACTGACGGCCTTGTCTTTCTCGGTGGACCTGGCGGCACGCCGATCGATATCGCTCTGCCAGTCGGCTTTCCAGTGCCAAATATTGATGTAGTGATCCAACTGGCCCATGCAGAAAAATGCGGGAGCATCGCCGAGCGGCAACCCCAGCGCCACTCCATCGCGGAAGGTGCCCGGCGTGAGTCGATCGTTTTTCGTGTTGTCTTGCCATTCAAGCAGAAATGCGATGTCAGTGCCGTTGTGCACAGCGCGGACAGCCAACGCATGGGCCGTCGGCTCCGGCCATACGGGTCGCGTAATGATCTGCCCACTCAGAGGCAAGGTCATGGGGGAAATTTTCTGCCACAACGGATCCTCAGGCGTCATGGGAATGTCTCCCGTGAGGGCCTGCGCCCGAATAATCATGCCTTCCGAACTGACGATGGGAATACCGAGGCCGCCCAGAATGAGGGCGAGAAGAAGGAGACTTGAGAGAAAATACAGCAGCTTGGTACGGGATGTGTGGACCGATGTCATTCGCCTCATGCCCCGGCGCGATGCCCTAGCCGTGAGAACTCATGCACACGTTCCACAATTGGGAACGATGAATCCGTGACCCGCCATTACCACAACTTGGCGCGACGGATTTTGTTTTCCCCCCGCTCGCAGATATACAGGTAGCCTTGCGTGTCGAGCGTCAGCCCCACCGGAGAGTTCACCACCGCCTCAACGGCGAGAAGGCCATCTCCATGCTTGAGTCCACCAGCGGCATCCTTGGCAACAAACCGGGCAGCGCCACAACCGCCCATGTTCTTATCATCGTATCCGCTGTCACCGTTACCGGCTACCGTACTGATGAGGCCGGTGTCCGTATCGACCTTGCGGACTCGGTGATTGCCCGTATCGGAGATATAGGCGTGATTGTGCTGATCGAACACGATGGCTTCAGGCGCATGCAACATCGACTTCGTTGCCGACTTGCCGTCTCCGTCATACCCGTACCGGCACACACCGGCGAGCGTTGAGATCAGCCCTGTCTTGCGATCGATCTTGCGCACACGGTTACTGCCCTTATCCACGATATACACATCACCGGCGTGGTCGACCGCAATGCCGACGATATCGTACAGCCGCGCCTCCAGAGCAGGATGACCATCGTCGAGGTACATCGACAGACTGAGACCGTCCGAGCAGACCGGCATGAGCCATCCGTTGTCGTCGCTGAAATCGATGCCAATCGCGTCGCCTGACAGGACGACCAGGTTTCGCGCAACCAGCGGCTGTTCACGGGCCTCGTCTTCTGCAGTCCAGCTTCCCGCGATCGTTTCCACGCGACCGGTTCGTGAATCGTATCGGCGAATACGGTGCGCTTGCGTATCGGCGATGTACATCACATCGTCGGCGTCGAACGCGATCGCCGCAGGCCATGTCAAATTGACCTCCAACGCTGCGCCGTCACCGTTGAATCCATGTTCACCGGTCCCCACCACCGTCGTGATGATCCCGGTCTCCCGATCGATTTTGCGGATCCGGTTACTGCCCGAATCGCAGATATACAGATCGTTGTGTGAGTCACAGGCCACATCGAGCGGCAGATACAATCCGGCTTCACCGCACAGCCCTTCGTCCCCGCTGTAGCAGGTCTCACCGATTCCGGCGAAGTTATGGACGGTGCCTTCCGCGAGGTTGACGCGCCGCACGCGGTCAGACCCGGATTCGGCAAAATACAGCCACCGTTCCTCACGGTCCAGCGCGACATGGTGCGGGAGAGGGATGCCTGCCTTCACGGCACGTTTGCCGTCCCCCGTGCTCCGTGCCTTCCCATTTCCGGCGAAGGTTTCGATGTACCCGATGGTTAACTGAACATCTGTTTCCATAACTGAGTGGATCCGTTCTATGCTGAGCCCGTTGTGTCGAGAAATCTACGCGCGCGCGGCTGGAGGCGCAGCGGCAACCGGCTGTTCCACCGTAGGCGTCGGCATCGACGCGGCGGGCTGCGCCTGAATAGCCTGCGCTTGCACCGGTTCGGCCTGCTGGGCTTGCGCCTGGGCCTCAGCCTCAAT
>JACQHN010000185.1 GCA_016199015.1 Nitrospira defluvii | reverse complement strand
GCCTCCCATGCCCAACAGCAGTCCCTTCCAATCCGCCCACCGGAGGACCATCCAGGCCAGGCAGAGACAGAGGACGAAGGTGACAACCAGACGTTGAAGCGGGGAGAGGTCTCGAATCCAGTCCTGCGAGAGCAGCGTATGAAGCAGATGTGTTTGTATGATGAAGTCAGACGTTTCATCGCCGGACGGAATGGTCCGTTCTGGTTGAGGGCGTGGCTGGGTGAGCAGAATCACCGCTTTGCCGTTGATCAGGGGTGTCAGCCCCTCGTTGTCTTTCTGGTCGATCAAGCGGGAGAGTTCCAGAAAGGTCACGGTGGAAAAGATCCTGTCCGGGTGAGGTCCGGCGAAGTTGATGAGGAGACGGCCCTTCCGGTCGACGGGGATGGTTACTGTCGCCGCAGCGCCGTCAGGCTCGCGCGCGTTTCGCAGCAGCACCTGTCCGGAGCGGCGTTCCACTTGATCGAGCGGAACGCGCCAAAAGGTGGTGGCCAACGTGAAACCCAAGGCAGGGAGTTCGCCTGATCCGCTGTCGTGATAAAGCGGCGCCCGGCGTACGATGCGGTCGATGTCGAGCGCTGGTTGTATCGCACTTCTGCCCGGCGTGACCGCGTTCGATGGAACAGTCGGCAGTCCGGTGTCTTGTTCGAGCGTGGAAGTTGGGAGCGCGGGATAGACCACGGTTCCGGCTGATTTCACCGCTTCAATCAGCAAGGTATCACTGACCGCGCCACCCAGGTTGGGTGGACTCGGCAGGTCGAGCGGAATATCGATCCCTAAAGCCGTGGCCCCTGCATCATGCAGTGCGGTGACGAGTCGGGCCGGGATACTGCGATCCCAATGACCGACACCAAACTGTTGTTCGCTGGCGTGATCTCTCACCACGAGGAGCAGGTGTGAGGAATGGGCTGGATGAGAACGGAGCCGCATCCAGGTGTCATAGGGAGCCCATTCCAGTGCGGTATAGGTAGCAGGGGCCGGCGACCAGAGGAATTCTGCACAGAGGGTGGCGGCGAACGCCATCAGGACGGCTTGCAGCCAGACGTTCCTGACGAACAAGCGAGTGGCGATACGCATAGGGTGCGGTGATTACGGTTTGGGAGGCTCGGACGCGACCTCGTCGAGGATGCGCTTCACGTCATCCCGTGGCAAGCCCTTCAGGTAGCTCTTTGCCTTGGCCAGGTCCGGCGCCAGGCCGAGCCCCTTGGCATAAATGCGAGCCAAGGCCGTGCGGGAGGGAATCGATCCATCGGCAGCAGTCGATTCCAGGTAACTCATGACCCATTGGCCATGGGGCGGAAGCTGGCCATCGAGTCCCTGTTCGTAGAGTTGGACAAGTGCCGCGTGCGAGATGTCGTTCAACGCATAGGCTTCCCGTAAGAGGACAGGGAGCGCCTCGGCCGTGCGCCCCTGCTTGAGCAAGGTGGTGCCGACGGTTTCCGTCGGCTGGTTCTGGTCGAGATCAGGGAAGTCCAACCAGAGCTGGTCGCAGTAATTCTTGAAGGCCTCTGCTGCGGCCTTCGATTGTTTCGTCTGCAGATTGCCTTTGAGTACCGCCAGCCGTCGGAGTTGCGTCAGCGCTTGCGCCGCTTCCGGTAAGCCTTGCTCGAAAGCGCGCGCCCACCAGGTAATGGCCATGACCTGGCTCTTCTCCAGGCCCTGTCCAGACCGATAGGCATTGCCGAGAAAATATTGGGCCTTGGCGAGGCCCGCGAGTGCGGCCGTTTCAAGCTCCTGCGCCGCGTCTTTTTCCCGCCCTGCGACCTTGAGAACCAGGCCTAGACGATAATGGGCTTCAGCAAAGTCCGGCCTCAAACGTAACGCTTCCTGGTATGCCTTGATGGCCGATTGCACATTCCCGCGGGTGTAGTGAATCGTGCCCATGCTGTAGTGGGCCTGCACCAGGGCGGGATCCAGACGGACGGCCTCTTGGAGTTCCGTCATGGCGCTGCGCCAATCCTGTTTAGCCATGAGTGCCGTCCCGAGATCCAGATGGGCTTGCGCGACGGTGGGATGAAAACGCAGGGCCGTTCGGTACTCGTCGATCGCTCCGTCGGTATCGCCTAGCTGAAACAATGTTCTACCTAGAGTGAGGCGCGGCTCTTGGGCGTCGGGTTCTATATGCAAGGCTTGCCGAGCCTGGGTGAGGGTCTCCAACAGGCTGAGCGGCGCGGGGGCCGGCTCGGGTGGCGGCGGAGTCAATACTTCAATCGGGAGCGGTTCTTCCCGAACGGCTTCCGGTGCGGCGCTCGGGGAAAGGGCTTCTTGCGCGACAGCCGGTGAAGAGTGAAAGAGCACTGCCGCGGTCAGGATCAGGGGCCACCCTCCGCTGGTGACGCGTTGCAGGAACATAGGCGCTGACAGACCTCCACGTGAAAAAGATCTACCTATATACACACAGACGGAGAAGAAATTCCACGGGATCTCGCGCGGGACAGGTGGTGGTGAGTTCGAATGGAGACGCAGCCTGAGGCCAGGCAGCGTTTGCCTGAGCGGTTTGATGATCTTCACCGTCAAGTTGTGAATAACGCGAGGGTGAGTGCGATGACGACGAGCAGAGCCAACAGGCCCAGGATGAGGTACCTCCACCACGACAGTTGATCGTGGACCAGCATGAACCCCAGGCTGACCCCTTCCGCGAGCAGCCAATTGCGGAACTCCTGTGGAGGGACGAGGGCGAGGCCCCGTTCTCTGCAGGAGGCGATGAATCGATCCACGACGACGCCTCGCAGCACGGAGCGAATCAATTTTTCTATCCAGCCTGGGAGTCGGAGGCGGCGGCTGGTCTGGGTGACGCATTGATCCAAGACGCTCTCATATTCTTGCCGGATCGTCGAAATAGTGCGTCCTGCCGGTTTGGCAGCCGTTCCCATGTTGGGTAAGGTATGGAGCCACTCACGGAGGGTGAGTTCCACTTGTGCCACCACCTGTTGGGCTGCGCTTAGTGTGCCTGCCACCGTCCCGCCGATCAGGGCGATGACGAGAGAGAGTGCCGTGAGAGACCACCCTCCGATCATCGCCCAGGTCCCGTGGCCGGATACAGAGGCGCTGTAATAGATCGCGGCCCCTCCGACGAGGGTGATCGCCACGAACAGGTGCAGAGGCAGAGACCACATCAGGGTGCGGATGAAGGTGGGAGGGGTCTTCGTGCCTGGTGGTAGCGGTGAGTTCGAGGAATTCACGGGGAAATGGATTTAGGACCTGTGTGGTGCCTGGTTCATGTGACGGGGCCAGACCTTCCGTAGCCGCTCAATCAAGGAGGTGAGCTTGTCCGGTGTGAGGCTGACCGGCTCGTGTGTGATCCGCCACACCGGCTCGAGCGGCGCGGGGTCTTGTACGAGGCGGGGAATCAGGTGCCAATGGATGTGGGGAAGTTGGTTGCCGAGCAATTCATAATTGATCTTTACCGCGCGCCATTCTCCAGCGAGGGCTTCGGCTACCGCGGAGACTTCTTCGATCAGGCTGCTGCGTTCGTCGCGCGAGAGATCAAAGAGTTCGGTGGCATGGCGTTTCAGTACCAGCACGGTCCAGCCGGGAAAGAATTGGTCCTCGTGGAGATAGGCACGCGTGAGGCCGCAATCGGCGATGAAGTGGTCCTGACGGGGCCAGGCGCCGAGACAGGCTTTGCAAGCAGGGGCGTTCATGGTTGGGTGAGTGCCCGCCCTTCTTCGGCGGTAATCAGGCCCTTTTTGATCAAGAGTTGGATGAGTTTGTCCGTGGTCGCTTTGTACGGCGCGGCGGCGGCGGCGGCTGCCGCTGCCGGGGTTTTCTGCTTGGGCGGTTCGCGTTTCACCCCCATCACACGAAAGGACGGGGTGAAGACGGCGACATAGTCCCGGTTCCTGATGCGGACCGTGACCGGGAGGCTCTCGCTATTCGGGGTCAGGTCCGGACCTGATCCTTGCGGGACCCGAAAAAAAGGCTTCCCGTCCTCGGTCATTCCGTCCAGACCGATGATTTCCATTCTGGTCAACAAGGATTCACCCGTCAGGTTCTCACGATCCTGTCCGGCGGTATTGGTGATGTGATCCAGGACGAGGATCAGGGAATCGGCCATAAAGAGATCCGCGGAATTATTGCGGACCGTCACATCATATCGGTATTCACTCGAAAAATTATCCCGACTCCGCAAGGTGACGAACGCGGCGGCCTTGCCGCTCAGGTCAGCCAGTTGATCGACAGCGAGGGCGTAAACGGGTGCGTAGGCCTCTGCCAGCAAGACGCAGGCGCTTCCCACCAGGATCTGTATGGATCGCGTCATTCCCATGGTTCCCTCCTCGTTGTCGGTCTCGCGCAGCCTCAGAATAACAAAGCCCCACAGTCAGTGCGAGGAAATCCTCTCCCTGTCTCCCTGCGCTGCTTGACACGTTCTTTTCACGGACGATATTCTGCCCGCTGGCAATCCATCGGCGCCGGTTCACCACACCGCATGTCGCACACACGCATGACGTCCGCTCCTCTCCTGGTGCCTCGTGCATTGGCCTCCAAGCTGTTGCATCTCTACGACTATCCGGACCCGCGCCGCCCTGGGCGACTCATCAAGGGGTATGACTGCCCCCATGCCCTGCGGACAGCCCGGATGTGCGCGGTGGTGGCTCAACGAATGGGGCACCAGCCGGCGCGTGTGAAGCAGTATCAAATTGCCTGTATCTTGCACGATCTGGGCCGTGCCGGGCTCGATCGACAACTCTTCGGCCGGATTTGGTCCTGGGCCCGCGCACGGGGCATCCCGACCAGGCCACGTGAATGGCGAGCCATTCACCCCGAGACCCGTTATGGACGGGAAACCGAAGCGTTTGTGGCGAGCTATAAAGAAGCGATGGAAGCGACGGGGCTTGTCCTGGATTCCTGGGCTTGTGAGCAGGTGGAAATGCGTTTGGGCTATGCTCGCCGGCTGGCCACCCGACTCCGTATCGTGAAACCGATGTTGCGCGATCTGGCCGTCACGTGGTCGCCCTGGATGGGCCGGATCATGTTGTATTACTACTATCCGGAGAAGCTGGAGGGTGCGCAGCCCTGGGTCCGGCAACTGGCCGAGATCTTGGTGGCCTGCGAACAATTTGAGGCCTATAGCAATCAGCGGCGAGGGCGTGATTATTATGCGCGGCGACGAGAAGACCTATCGGAAGCCTTTGCCTATCTGGATGCGCTACAACGGGAAGGGATCCTCAGTCGCCCGGTTGTGCTGGCCTTGCGCGCGCTGGCGGCGGAGGGTGCTTTCGATACCCTATTAGAGCAGGCGAAGGGGCGTCCGTTGTCGAGACGTGAGCGCATGCTCTTACGCCAGGCCAGTCAGGAGTAAGCGTATGGTTGTCAGGAGTATTCCGATTCAGGTGCACATGCAGGGCGATTGCAGGGTGGAAAATATCACCCGGCAGGTCCAGGAGGCGGTCGGGCAGACTCAGCTGCGGGCGGGCATTCTCACTCTGTTTATCAAACACACGACGGCATCCGTGCTGATTATCGAGGATGAGCCCGGTATCCGTGCCGATACGAAGGCACTGTGGGAGCGGTTGATTCCCGCCGATCCCGGGTGGCAACACAATACCCGCAACCAGGGAGAAGACAATGGCCACAGTCACCTGCGTGGTCAGCTGCAGGGTCAGTCGCTCACGATTCCCTTCAACGATGGGCTCATGACCTTGGGGACCTGGCAGCAGATTGTTGTGTTGGATTTCGATACGCGGGCTCGGACTCGAGAATTGGTCGTTCAGGTCTTGGGTGAATAGGATGGACTGGAGTAATGCAATCGTCCGGCGGGGCTGCGGACGATGCCTCAGCCTGCTGGCGGCGCTCTTCTTGAGTGGGCCGTACTCGGCGCTGCTTTCCGCATTTGATGGAACGAAGGGAATTCTTACGGCGCAATCAGCCGGCCCGACCGAACTCGGTCCGGATGAACAGGCGACCATTGCGGTCTTCGAGCGGGCGACGCGATCGGTGGTGTTTATCGCCAACCGGGCGATGCAGCGGGACCCCTGGTCGTTTAATCTGTTCGAGGTGCCGCAGGGATCCGGGACGGGGTTTGTCTGGAGCCGGCAGGGGCACATCGTCACCAACTTCCATGTCATTTACGGCGCCGATGCGATCACCGTCACCTTGGCCGATCAAGTCGAATATAAGGCGAAGGTGGTGGGCGTCGATCCCGACCATGATATCGCGGTGCTGCAGATCCAAGCCCCTGAGGCGGCACTTCAGCCGGTCACCATCGGGAATTCTCAATCGCTGCGCGTCGGGCAAAAAGTGCTGGCGATCGGCAATCCGTTTGGACTCGACCATACCCTCACCACCGGCGTGGTCAGCGCGCTCGGTCGCACCATCAAGTCGATGAGCAACCGGACGATCGAAGGAGTCATTCAGACCGATGCCGCGATCAATCCGGGCAACTCGGGAGGGCCGCTCTTGGACAGTGCCGGCCGCTTGATCGGGGTGAATACCCAAATCGTGAGTCCGAGCGGCGCGTTTGCTGGAATCGGCTTTGCGGTTCCCGCCGATACGGTCAGCCGGACGGTGCCGGAATTGATCAAACATGGAAAGCTGATCCGGCCGGGGTTGGGCATCTCGTTGGTGCCCGATTCCATGGCGCGGCGCTGGGGCGTGCATGGAGTCATCATCGGGAAGATTGGACGCAGCAGTGCGGCTGAGCGGGTCGGTCTGCGTGGGGCGCGCGAGACCCCGGGGGGGCGTGTCGAATTGGGTGACATAATCGTCGGCGTGGACGGCAAGCCGGTGGAGACGATCGACGATCTGATGGACCTGATGGAGCAGCACAAGGTCGGCGATCAGGTCATGATTGATTACGTGCGCGGAAACCGGAAGCTGCAGGTGACGGTGACCCTGCAGGCGGTCAACTGATCGGGGCAGGGGCAGCCAGCATAATGTTCAATGCGCAATGTTCAATGTTGAATGGTTATTCAATCGAGCATTGAGAATTGAACATTGAACATTTTTCAGAGACACGAGATCCGCTTCATATGCAACTAGAGCGCTGCTGGTGGAATTGAGTCTCCGGCCAAGGCGACAGTGGCGTTGCCCTCTGTGTTAGGATGACCAGAGTTGGACCAGCCGGAGGAATATACATGAGTGACCATAGAAAATCGGATCAGCCTGCGGCAGGAGGGCAGCAGCCGCCACGGCGCGAAGGCCCGGCATCGGCCGATCCGCTCGAGCTGATTGAGGAATGCCTGGCAGCCTTTCCTGACGGCGACCCTCGTCAGAAGCTGCTGTACAAGCTGCGACATGTGGTGACGGCCCAGTCGGTGGTCCATGCCCGTCGCGAAACCGAATTTAAGAAACTCAATGAGGTGGTGACCAAGTTGACGGCGCCGGCCAATCGAGTGGGCCTGCTCGTGGAGGTGCCGGCTGAGGGGGTGGCGCGAATCGTCGTCGGAGGGGCGGAGTATTACGCCAATATCGATCCGCGTCTTTCGGCAGAGGAACTCAAGATCGGCACGCAGATCCTGGTCAACGAGGCCTATACCGTG
>JACQHN010000184.1 GCA_016199015.1 Nitrospira defluvii | reverse complement strand
GCGGTGATCGCCACCACCTTGGGCCTGGAATCCACCCTGCGCCAGCGCGGACGGCCACGACAATCCCCAGAAAAGTAGCCTGTCCCCTTTTCTGCTCTGTTTTCTGCTCGGTCGCCAGCAGGGTCTTGCGGGTGAGATTCCCGTTGTCGTCGTATTGGTAGGCAAAGATGGCATCCGCGGTCAGTTGATTGGCGGCTTCGTACGACAAGCCCACCGCGGGTTGCGGACTGATGACACAAGCTCCTGGTGGGAGCGGCGGAGCCAACATCATGGCGGCAATAGTGAGGGACATCGTGAAACTTTCAGCCAGTGGGGCAAACATCACGTGACAATCAAGTGGCGATTCGAGCGGTAAGATACTCGATACTGTGTTGTCGCAGGCGAGATCGTGACTGCGGCAGTGAAGTGGCAGGCTTGTGAACTGAACGCTCTCCTCTGTCCCAATAGAATACTTCTTTTCGTTCGAGATCAACTGCCACTTCACCACCATCGATGCATCGGTAGAGCTTAAACCGTCTTAGGGCTTCAGAATCTCCAGCCGACCGAACCAATGCTTTAGGCCACCACCCGCCGGGACTCTTTCGAGGGAGTACAATATCGCTCTGCGAGGCTTCTCTGCACGCGCCAGACATAGGCCCTACATCACCGGATACAATCCGAAAGGTAAGCCAGCTCTCGTTGGTATCGAGATTATGTAACTCCCGAAGATTCCGTGCCGATGGCGGCAAGAATTCGGGAATCCATTTCCCTTCGCCAATTGCACCGGCCTTTTTTGTGGCGTCCAAATCAGGATAAGACTGTTCGACCGTATCCATCCATTCACATCCCATCAAGATTGCGATCAAGACTAGGACAAACAAGTTCAAAGAACCCTCCGAACTAGTATTGCGGCGGGAGATTTGACGGCCTAAATGGTGCACAGATCTGATTACAGGGTTTCCCAGGATTTATCGCCCCTTCGCTGCGCCCATATTGGTTGGCTACTTGATCTGCAACGCTGTCTGACACTGGGAAACCCTTCACGTTCTGGTCCCACCATTCTCGGATATCACTGAGCCGACAAGCGACAGCCTCACCCTCAGGTCCTCGTTGTGCCGCTTCGCAGTTCGCCTTGCAGTGGAAGTACTTGTCTGTTCCCGGTGTTTTCCAATTCGCCTGTCGCATCTCAATATACGTTCCCATGAAGTCTCCGATTCCTCCAAAGAACTCACCCCAGAAGTTAATCACCTGGCCCGGAGTTGCCAGTTCAAACAACCCGTATGGATCAGCAAACTTGGTGGGAATGTTGCGCACATAACGATAAAAGTTAATGTCGCCTGGGTAGCCAATCGGATCCTTCTGCAAGAACCGTCCTGTCATCGCGTCATAGTACCGCGCCCGGTAGTAGTAGAGCCCCGTCTCCGCATCGAACTCCCTCCCCGTGTACGTATAAGGCTGCTCCACCGTCCCCGGTGATTCGAGGAGATTGCCATAGGCATCGTAGGCGTAGGCTTTGGCGATGGTGCCATTGCTGTCGGTCAACTCCGTGACGGTGCCGAGGCCGTCTTGGTGGTAGAAGAAGGTGCTGGCACCCTTCGTGACCGCAATGGGTTCATCAATCCCCGGCCCGTGCGTATACCTGGCCTGCAAGGCATTCGCACCGTCATATTCCAGCAAAATATCTTCGCCGTCATAGATGTAGCGCTTCGTCTGCCCGTTCCCGACTTTTTCGATACGCCTGCCCAAGCCATCGTAGCGGTAACTTGAGGTCGTGATGGCCGTGGGATTGCCCGCCGCAAACTCCTGCACCTGCGTCAGGCGATTTTCAGGATCGTACGTGTACTGGGTGTAGTTGCCAGTGGCCAACAAGGTCTTGCGGGTGAGGTTCCCATTGTCGTCGTATTGGTACGTGTAGTTCGCATCCGCCGTGAGTTGATTGCCCGCGTTCACCACGCTGCCGCCCGTCGTCCGATTGCCCACGGCGTCATACGCAAAGGCCTGTGGATCCAACAGCAACGGATGACTGGCTGAGGTGAGCCGGTCCAATTGATCGTAGCCGAACGCCTGCACGCCTCGTTTATCTGTCAGACTGGTCCGGTTACCGACATTATTGTAGACATAATCGGCCTTGTTGATGGGCATGCTGGTGGCCGTGAGTTGATGCAGGATGTTCGTGACCTGGCTGGCCGGATCCTACTGATAGGTCTTACGAAAGAACTTATGACGAACCCCGATCATCAATCTTGTTGGTAATATCAATCATTTCTGCTCCGAGACTTCGAAGCATTCTGCGTATTGACTCGATGTTCCTGTAGTTCTTCCCATAATCGATCACCGTAAACTTCATAGCTGGAACACTGCTAATTGTTACCCTCACATGATCTTTCCCCACACCTGTGACCTTGATGGCAATCTCCTCTCCAAATGAAACAAATGACCTACGAGTTCTTGCGGAAATAATCCCATCTTTCTCGTTTACAACAATATTGCAAACAAACCTGAGTTCAGACAAGGATTTTACCAAGAGTCCCATTGCCGCAGGCACTGAACCGGAAACCTCAAACTCACAAGATTGGTCAGGCTGGCTCTGTTCAGCGGTGAGATTTCTAGTAAGAAATAGCTGCAAGCAAATTATGGTGATCGCCATAAGCACCCCCCATCCTAGGGCACTTATGGCTCCTGCCGTAACCCCGACATGAAAACCGTGTCGTATGGCTACCATGACACCGATTGCCGCCCCTACGAGGGCACTCGATAAAACTAAGCTCTTGAGTGCTTTGCCTCTTATTTTAGCCATGGGAATAACGGTCCGTTTCGATAGTCAGTGTCGCTTAGCGTATATGGTGGATAATCAGTGCCATTCGGGATGTCTTGAATTGGGCAACTTCCATACTTTGGATAATCACCCGCAAGTGGAATGACCTCATTGCAATTCAAAATCCCTGCACACCGTTCATCGAAGCCAAATCCTATCAGCCCTCCCACAACGCTTCCCAAAACTGCCCCGCCTATTACGCCAGGCGGACCAGCTGGCGCACCTGCTATGGCTCCAATGCCTCCCCCAATCGCAGCACCATAATATTCGCCGTCTCCAGCTACTGAAAACACGTTTGAAATAGCGTCAAAGGTGTTGCCGAAATCATAGAGCCCCACGGGATCACGCCATATCGTTGGGTTATTCGACACATACCTATAAATATTGATCCCTCCGCGCAGCCCAATCGGATCCCTCTGTAAAAACCTCCCCGTCCCTGCATCATAATACCGCGCCCGGTAGTAATAGAGCCCCGTCTCTGAATCGAATTCTCTCCCCGTGTACGTATAGGGTTGGTCCACCGATCCCGGTGATTCAAGGATATTGCCATACGCATCGTAGGCGTACGCCTTGGCAACCGCGCCGTTGGTGTCGGTCAGCTCCGTGACCGTGCCGAGGCCGTCTTGGTGGTAGAACAGCGTGCTGGTGGCCACTGGGGTGCTGATGGG
>JACQHN010000183.1 GCA_016199015.1 Nitrospira defluvii | reverse complement strand
TGCTCCTTGTTACAGCTGTGCGATTATTCGCACGACGTACATGCATGTACGTGCGACCGACAATCAGTTTCGTGAAGAGAAGCGTCCGAGATGACCGTGACTGCGAGACCGCGTCCTATTGGTTTCTCGTGATGCAAGGACAAGAGACTGGTCTCTTCTTGGTAAATCGCGGGAAAGGCTATAGAAATGGAATTCATTAGTCAAGCTCTTTCTCCTGGCTACGTCGCTATCGGACGTTGTCTACAAGGGACGTATGACGATCTTACGGCCGAAACGAGACGTGATAATACTCGACAGGACTCGGAGGCGCCCCGAGCGCCATCAACCAGGCCTCACGCTCATAGCCCAGATTCTCCAGCCCTACCTGCGCCTGGCTCAATTCCTCCTCGGTCACATAGGCGATGGTATCGGGAATTCCATTCGGCTTGAGGGAGAGCAGGGTGCCCTGTACCGCTTCACGTTCTTCCGCCGGCATCTCATGACGTAGCGGGAACTCGATCTTGCGCTGATAGGGACTCTCGTAGGTGTCGTTCAGCGTGCGGATCGTCTGCACCGTGAGCCGGTCCAATTCCCAGGGCTGAACTTTGGAACTGACCATCGGATGGCAGGCCAAGAGATCCATGAGGGTCATGACATTCGTTCCGAGCCGGCTCCCGACGAACTCCCGCTGCGGCTCAATCGTGATCGCCGAAATTCCGAGATGTTTGGCCACGGCTTGAATGAGCGCCAGGTTCACCATAAAGCTATACTGCCCGCCGAATTGGCCGTAGCAGGGCTTATCGGGATCGTTGAGCACCTCCATATCGGCCGTACCGGCATCGAAACTGCTGAAGCCCACCGCATCAGGAGCCAACACTCGTTTCGCCTCCTTGATGGAAGCGCAGGCGCCGAGGTTCACCGGCACCAAGACCTCATCATCGATCGCCTTCATAAATTCGGTGATGGTTTTGCGATAGGGAATGTCTTTCCATTCCACCTTGTGATATTCGCGCTCCCAAATCAGATCGTCCAGAAAGGGCGGGAACTGTTTTAAGCGGTCACTGTCTTTGGCCTCAAATGCGCGGATAAACCCGGACCAATCCGCGATCGCCGCGGCTTTGCGTTCATTGAGATTCGGTCGGAGATGCTCCTCTTCGTACTCGGCTCCCTTCTTGGCCAGGAGCTTGGTCGCCAGCTCATTCCAGAGTTCGTTGCAGAGAATGCGATCGACAGAGCCGTCGGCGACGGTCGCCAAATTTTCCACATCGGCACAGAGCGATTCGACCTTCGCCAGGTGCGGGGCGAGATCAGGATGGGCGCGCGCCCGCTCTAAGGCGTGGGCCTGCGAATCGACTAGAACGTAGCGAAGGCGCGGATAGACCAGGCCCGCCTTGTCGAGGCGCTGCACATGGCTGAGAAAGCAGGCGGCAAGATTGCCGTTGCCGGGCCCCCATTCCATCACCGTCAGCGGGGACTGGGGCTTAGAGTCCGTGGACGGAGTCGCCGATTGTCCATTGGATGCCTCACGTTTCACGGCGGCTTTCTTGTCGCGCTTGATGACCTGCTCGTAATAGTCGGCCGCCAAGGCATGCGCCAGCCGATAGTCCGCCGAGGTGAAGGTCTGGTAAAAACTGCGTTGTTGCTCGCCCCGCAATTGATAGAACAGAACATTGATATGGGCCTGCCATTGATCGACGGGCTTGTACTCCCCGAGCGGTTGGGGCAGCGCGTCGAGATCGTCTACCTGCGTCATCATGTGTTGTTCCATTACGTCCCCCTCCTGAAAAGGGGGAAATTCTAACAGGAAGCAAATTTCACCCGCAACTCGCCCACCGATCACGATCCTGTGTCCAGAGCCATTTCTTGACAGACCTGCCGGACGGAGTGTAGCAAGAGAGGATGCGGCAGTGGTGCGGGTTCATCTGTCCCATCCTCCTTCTCTCCGGCTCTCTCCTCTGGGCAGAAGATCTCCCCCTGACCCACAACGTACCGGTCCCAGACTTTCAGAATCGCACCGAGAGTCCCACACCCTATAATTTCGACGCCCCTCCGCAAGGCATGTTTCGCAACATCGTGCTCGCCGAAGGGTTCGAGGAAGAGCTCGGCTTTCAGCGAACCCATGAAATCGTCCCCGTCAGACCGACCGAACAATTTCCCGCCGGAACCAAGCCGGTTTTCATCGTCTTCGAGCTGCATCAGCATTACCAATCCTTCCAGGTATTCGGGCGCTGCTACCCAGAGCAGGTGAACGGGCTGGACGGACACACGGTGGTCGCTGAAGATGCGATGTATATCGCCCTTGAGGATCAAACCGGCTACCTCAAGCTGTTCCCCGCGCAAGGAAGCTGGAAACCCGGCCGATACAAAGTGGAGATCCACGCCGGCGAGCAAGTCAACGACATGAGTCTGATGGGCACCATGCGCTTTACGATCACCGCGTCACTGGACTCACCGGCACTGACGAAACCTCACTAGCCCGCATGATTCATGACGGTTCGTCGCGAAATGGCGGAGTCGCGACGCGAGACGGGCGCGCGGAGCCGTGAGGAAGGGAGGCATCCTTGAACAGGATGTCGACCGACCGAGGGGCGAGC
>JACQHN010000180.1 GCA_016199015.1 Nitrospira defluvii | reverse complement strand
TGCCTGTGCGTGTCCGCACGCAGACAGGCGACCTCGCTGGACGGCCTTTTTAAGCCACCTGCGAGAATGCTCTCATCTTGAGCTACACGTGCGGAACATGCGCGCGGGATATTCTTTTCACAACCCGCTTGCCGAGGCTGCCACCATACAGGCCATGGAACGTTCCCGCCTGTAATCCATCGACCGCAATCGCCTCCCCCGTTAAGACAATGGAATCTGTGCCTTGTTCGCCTCCAGCCACTGCGCAAAGGTCTGCAAGCCGGGATTGAGGGTCCGGGCGATAGCCGGATCGCGGGCGCCGCAGAACGCCGCATTGAAGTCACGCTTAAATTGAAACATGTTGCCCAAATCATCGGCGCCGGGAAACCCAAAGGTCCGATACACCTCCGGTGGTACTGAGTTGTAGCGCACCTCCTGACCGAGAGCCTTGGTTAATGCGGCCGCCATTTGCGATCCGGTGAGATGCTCCCCCGCCACGCCGACGGTCTTGCCAAGATACGTGTCCCGCTTCTTGAACAACCCCGACGCACATTTCCCGATATCTTCTGCCGCGATACCCGGCAACTTGGCCTCACCCATCGGCAGAGTAAACAGAAGCGCGCCGTCCGATCCTTTTTTCGGACCCATGCCGAAATGGATGAGATTGTCCCAATAGAAGGAGGTCAGCAAACATGTCGTCGGTACGCCGAGCTGCTTAAACAGCTGATCTGCTTCGCCCTTCACATCAAAATGCGGCACTTTGTACTTGCCCATGAGCGTCGGCATGCGATTGTCGTTCAGAGGCACCCATCGGCGAGTGTCCTCCAGCGTCGACCAGATCACATGCTGCACCGCCGCCGCCTTGGCGGCTGTGGCCATAGCCTCGGCTTCGGCGAATTCCTTCTCCGGCGACATGTGCGCCCAGAAAAAGGTCACGCAAAAGGCTCCATAGGCTCCGGCAAAGGCGCGCTTGAGACTGTCACCATCATGGACATCGGCCGCGACCACCTCCGCCCCCAGTCGTGCAAGCTCCTTCGCCTTGTCCGAATTCACATCCCTCGTCAGCGCACGAACCGTCATCCCGCTGGCTCGATCGGCCAGAATTGCCCGCACCAATCCGCCACCCTGCATGCCTGTAGCCCCGACGACCGCAATCACCTGTTTGTCAGCCATCCTCTGTCTCCTTTCTGAGTGTCTTGCTGACGGCAAGGAACCATTCCCATCGGCCTGCTGTCAACCCATGGCAAGATTGTGCGTTCGTTCCAGTGAGAGCCGGATCTGGTCTTCATCGGCGTGGGCATGATAGGCTATTTTTAGCTAGCCCGGGAGGAGGATCATGGGACTTCTTACGATCAGACGAATGGGCTTTCCTCAGTGGTGCGGTTCCTCGTTGATGTTCGGACTCTGCACGGTCCTCCCCGTCTTTCCTGTCCATGCCGCCGACTCTTCCGGCCCCTGGGAATGTTCAAACTACACCGGCGACGCCCATACTCGATGTCTCCAAGCGTTTATCGAAATCCAGCGTGAAAAAATTTTGAAGCTGGAAGCGGAGGTGCACCTCCAACAGGGCACCGTGGGCCAGCTGAAGGATCAGGCCGATCGACAGAGCGCCATGACTGCCGATCTTCAGCGCCAGATGTCCGAACAATCATCCTCGGTCTCCACCTACGGTTATGCGGCGCCGGGGTTACTCTATGGGTACCCGTCCGTAGGCTTCGGTCTTTACCTCGGCCGTCCCTGGCTCTATGGATCACCCTTCTATGGCCGCCCCTATGCTTGGGGCCCGCGCTACTATCGGCCTTACTTTGGACGATGGCATCGACGCTGGTAAATCCTGCACATGTCCCAAGACGAATTGTGAGGGATGGTCTCCGAGGTCCAGGCGCGTGAGCCCATGGGGAATGATTCGGCGCCTTCCTCCCACGGCCTACTGTATCGGATCCACTCTCCGCGTAGAGAACCACCCACAGACTGACCCGCGTGCGCCTCTAGCGTGACGAGAAGTCTCCGGTTTCAGAGAAAAACCTCCTCAATTTCCAAGCCGCTCCCTCGCGCTCGATTCCGACACCCTAATGACGCCAACTCAGACTGTATGGTAAACCATACACCGCCTCATGGCCTCTTCAGTTTTTTATAGGGCACTCATGCTTCGCATGCACGGCAGCGCTGGCGTTGTCTGCGCCATTTTTCTTTCGGTCTTCGAATTGCTGTTCGTCAGCGAAGCTCGACCAGGTGAACAGCCCACCAAGGCGGGTGGACCTGCCCCGACGTCAGAACGATCAATCCATCGAGCACTCACCGAAGGACCGCCGAACCGGGCCAAGCTGCTACTCGATCGGGGAGCGAACATCGATGCGCGAAACGCCCAAGGCGCGACGCCGCTGATTACGGCGTCGGGACAAGGCAACATCGCGCTCGTGACCCTGTTGTTGGACCACCGCGCGCGGATAGATGCAGCGGACCGCGAAGGCAATACGGCTCTGCATGAGGCCAGTTTCTATGGACACGTTCGATGCGTCGAAGCCCTCCTTGCCGCAGGCGCACAGCCGTCCACCCGCAATGCCCTCAAATTCACACCGCTCCATCAAGCCGTCAGGCGATTCTGGGAAATATCCGGCGAATCCAGTGATGACCGACTCACCCGACAAGCCGATGTGATCGCGTTACTGCTTCAGTATGGAGCCGATCCCGACCTCCGGGACGGCAGCGGAAGAACGCCGGCAGTTTTGGCCGTTGAGAGCATGAATGATGCGCTGCGGCAGGCCTTCAACCCGCTCCCTCGCATGACGACCGCCACGACCCCGACGACGCCCCGCTCTTCGCAACGCACCTCGCAAGACGTATCCGATGCAGCCATTGCTCCATCTTCCACCGGCCAACCCTCACCCTCGGAAGAGATCGTCACCGAAACGCCATCGGCGCCTCGACCCAGTGAACAGGTCCAGGCATTGTCTTCACTCACTTCGCCACCGGACCGTTCGGTGAAAAAAAGTCTCCAACCCGAGGCGGGCCTCCCTCCCGCGCCCGCCACTGCGACACCGACATCGCCCACCATGACCACCACAATAGAACCGCGACCGGCCGCACCCAAAACACCTTCTGGAGAAGCCGCTGTACCTGATTCCACTCCGACGCAGACCACGCTGAGTACCGCGGAACCGAGCGCGGGCCCTCTCACGACCACCCATGACCCACTCACGGCGATGCCACCATTGCCCCCTGTTGCCGAACATCCGGCACCCACTGCCGCTCCTGAACGAATCATTCCGCACCCTCCAGAGGTGGCGCCACCCCCGCTGTCTGCGCAGGCCCACTCAGGGCCAGGAATAGCGGAAGGAGAAGGAGATGTCCGGCAGACGGCAACGCCGAAGCCGAACGCACAGACCCGCGCTCCGGAGCCAATTTCATCCAGGCCACCACTGAGCCCGGAGGTGGCCTCCTCAACAACTCCTGCTCCACTCACCGCCGCAACAGCACCAGCGCACGAGGAGGCGCCAGCCATGCCTCCCTTCTCGCCAGCGACATCAACCCGTAGTGGAACGATTTCGGCGACAAAACCTCCTGAACAGATGCGGCGGCGAGAACTCAGCCAGGTCACCCCATCCGATGAACCTGAGCCTGCCCGGTCCACATTGCAGGCTCCCTCAAGCGACACCTCTACTCCGCTGCCCCCTGCTGCACAGACAGGGCCCACGGGGCCGGCAGCCGATCGTCCATCGACACCGACGCGATCGGCCGCCGTCCTGGATCGGGCAGACGAGTCACCGGCGGAGGAGGGTCAAAGCCCTTGGATGTTTCAGAACCTCGGATTTGGGCTCGGCTTGGGTTGGACTCACAATCTAGGCCCGCGACGGGTGGAATCCGTCACGGTCGTGAACCGCATTGTGCGGATCGACAACGAACGAAACGACCTGGTGCGCTTCATGCCGGAAATGCACATCTGGCTCGACCGATGGGATGAGCAGCGATGGAGTTGGGGGCCTTTTCTGACGGTCGCTCCAGGATCCCGAGTGATCGACGCCGTCGGATTCGGCCTGATGCTAGGGTATCGGCCGCATCGGACCGATCGATACAGTTTCAATCTGGGGATCGGCGGCACGCTTGATCTGGACGCGCGCGTCCTGGGTGACGGACTCGTCGCCAACGAGTCCTTGCCTCCACGGGAAAACACGGCCCGCACCAAACAAACCACCGCCGCCGGTCTCCTCGTGCTCTTTTCCGTCGGGTGGGACCTCTCAGCTCCCTACCGACCCGCGCAGGGCAATCAAAAATAATCCCGTTTTTCGTGACAGGCCTGCGTCCCTCACACCCAGGGGCGATTGACGACGCGAATCGGTTCTGGCTAAGGTGGCACGCGCTTCAGGAGAACAATCCAATGCAGGGACAACCCCAATTTCCGAATGAACACACCGACGCAGGCGAATTCAAACGACAAGACGATGCCTTCCGCGGCTGGGTGAGCGGCGACGGCCAATCCGGCTATCCCGCCGCAACCGGACGGTATCATTTGTACGTCTCCCTGGCCTGTCCCTGGGCGCACCGCACGATCATCGTCCGCACACTCAAGCGCCTGGAGTCGGTCATCGCCATGACCGTCGTCGATCCGATCCGCGACGAGCGCGGCTGGGCCTTTCGCAACGGCCCCGGCCATTCGATCGACCCCATCAACGGATTTCAGTTTCTCAGTGACGCCTATCGCGCGACCGATCCCGACTATCACGGCCGTGTCACTGTTCCAGTGTTGTGGGATACCGTCACCCACAAGATCGTGACCAACTCCGACGACGATCTCATGCGCATCTTCAATGGAGAGTTCAATCGCTTTACCGACAGTACGCTCGACTTATATCCCGCATCGCTGCGCCCGGAGATCGATGCGCTAAACACATTCATCTACGAAACGATCAACGATGGAGTCTATCGCGCCGGGTTTGCCACCTTGCAACAGGCCTATGGGCGGGCAGCCCACCGGCTGTTCGATGCGCTGGATCAATTGGAGGTCAGACTCCGTGACCGTCGCTACCTGTTCGGAGCACAGTTCGTCGAATCCGATTGGCGACTCTTCGTCACGCTGCTTCGGTTCGATGCCGTCTACCATGGTCATTTCAAATGCAACCTCCGACGCATCGTCGATTATCCTCACCTCTCCGGTTATCTCAAGGACCTGTACCAGGCCACAGGCATCGCCGACACGGTCAATTTCGACCATATCAAACGGCACTATTACATGACGCATCACGACATCAACCCGACCCGCATCGTCCCCATCGGCCCTCAATTGGATCTGCGAAGCCCGCATGGACGAGCACGGCTCTCCTGACTGCACCTCCCAGCAGGCTGCTCAAAATGGTCGTCCAGCAAGGCCGCAAGGAGCGACGCGAGTGAGGCGTACCCTCGGGGGTACGTTGCAACGAGAGTCGCAACTGAGAACGAAGCGGACGGCCATTTTCAGCAGCCTGCGCAAGAATTTTCTTGAGCCGCAAGGGCTGTCTAGCATATGGTGGGCACAGGCTCGCTTTTTCAGCAGAAAGGATCGTCCATGCGTCATGTGACCGGTGCCGTCTCCGCAGTTGTGCTCCTCATGTCATCCCTCACTTGGGCCGCAGCCCCCGAACCGGCCAACGATGAACAGAGAACCTTGTACGCCCTCGGCGTGGCGCTCAGCCAATCGTTGGAGCCGTTCACCTTGAATGAGACTGAACTCGAATTCGTGAGGTCCGGCCTGACGGATGGAGTGATGAAGCGGCCGCAGAAGGTCGACCTGCAGGTGTTCGGTCCGAAAATTCAACACCTGCAGCAAGTGCGCTCCTCCGCGCTGGCCGATGTCGAAAAGAAAGCCGGGGCAGGGTTCCTCGCCAAAGCCGCCGCAGAAGCAGGCGCGAAAAAAACGGAGTCGGGCGCCATCGTCACCACCATCAAGGAAGGCAAAGGGGCCACCCCGAAAGCCACCGATACCGTGAAGGTCCATTACCACGGCACGCTGACCGATGGAACCGTGTTCGACAGCTCCGTCAAGCGTGGCGAACCGGCCACCTTCCCGCTCAATCAGGTGATCAAGTGTTGGACCGAGGCGGTGCAGTTGATCAAGGTCGGCGGCAAAAGCCGATTGGTCTGTCCGTCGGGAATTGCCTATGGCGACCGAGGCTCACCTCCCGTCATTAAACCGGGCGCCACGCTGGTGTTCGAAGTGGAACTCCTGGACATCGTCAAACAGTAGCCCCCTGCTTCAGGAGGACTCTGCTGGACAGAAACGTAAGGCGGAGTCCTCCTCATCCCTTTCATCTCCCTCCCCACACTCAATATTCATCTCCCAGAACCATGGCCAACAAACTCAGCTTCGACCAGATCGAGTATCGCGGGAACGGCAATCGAGTGCTCGCGGTGCTCCAGGTGACTAGCCACGCCAAGGTTCTTGCGGCATAGGGCACGCCGGCAGGCACTGTTCAGAACCTGCGCCTTCCTACGTACACCTGCGCGCCGTAGCCCCCTCGAGGAAAAGATCTACCGAATCCTCACGCTGGACACCGGATACCAACGATCCGTCCGTTTCCCTTCAATCGCCAAGTCGACATGAGCGGAACCACCATCCTCGGAGAGAATCGCCACATCAATCGAATACGCACCGGAGGGAATGCCCTGCGGCACCACCAGCGTATCCACGATCTGGGGAGTGGGTCCCGGCAACCACTGCTTCAAATCGGCATGACTGGCCCACTGCGCCACCACTCGATCGGAACTCGACCTCAGCCGGTAGGCCAACGGCCAGACGTGATAGATCGGCGCCACCCCGATATTATCCCAGCGTGACTGGAGGATGAGCGGGGCACCGGCGCGGATTTCTGAGGCATGGGTCATCTCACGCAACACAAACCGATACCCGATCTTTTTCAGAAACTCATCGAAGCGAGGTCGCCAGACCACGGGCACCGGCTTCGACTTCGCGTTCAGCACCGATAAGTGCCACTCCAAGCCCTTCTCCAAAATACGATCGAGATCGAACCCGCGATCGTACCACTCGTGTATATAACCGCAGACCTCCAACTGAACGGGTCCGCGCTTCCACGCCTCAGCAATCACTGGCTCCTCGAGCACATGAGGATAGGCATGCTCCATATGGTTCCAGTCAGGGCTGAAATAGCCATAGTCGCCGAAACAGTCTGCACGCCAACCGGCTCCCCGAGAAGCAGCATACTTGAGTTGCCCCCCATGGAGCATCACGAGAGGCGTGCCGGCAAAATACTTGAGATACCAGTCCGTAATCGCGATCTGGTTGGCCTCACTCGGATAGAATTCCTTGCACTGTGCTTCGACTCCTTCGCAACAGGCAGTATTCCACTCGCCCCAACATCCCACCGACCCAATATCCACGTGATCGATATCGACGGAACGGCCGTAACGTGCGCCGAAGGCGCGGATGAGCCGTTCATGGTAGTCGAGAAAGATCGGATTGTTGTAGTCGGGAAAGATCCCGTCCGATTCCTTCACACTGGCCACTCCCTTATCGAGCAACCATTGCGGGCTGCCGGTCTCGTACTCGGAGACGATGCGGATGGCGAGTGTCTCGCCCTTGGCCTTGGCCTGTTCGATCACCCGGTCGACGAGCGCGAAGTTGTACTGACCCTCCGCCGGTTCAAGCTCGGCCCAAGGCCAGCGAAAATAGGCCACGGTCGCGTGGGGATACTCTTCGACCGTAGGCGGATGTCCGAAGCCGAAGTGAAAGTCGGCAAACCCCATACCAGGGTTGTACAACAGGTCGTCGATTTCTCGGGGGTGCACTGTGACGGTTCTCTCAGACGGCTGTGCGGTGGCGGCTGAAGGACGATGTCCATCGCTCAGAGTTTCACCGACAGGTCCCGATGAGCCAGGTATCGTCCCGGCACAGCCGCCCATGCCTAACAACCATGTCAGCAACATCACCTTCTGCCATCCTCGCCTTGTCATATCGCCTCCTTTCTTGCCTGAACCGTCAATATGCCCTGTCCCGCTCGAAATCATCAATCATCAACCCAACCGATGCCGTTTCTCCCATGCCGACGATCGCTCAATTGAGCCGCATGAATGATGGTCCCTCGACAGGAGCCGACCTTGAAAGGGACTGTGGGGTCACGCCGTGAATTATGATAGGGTACGCGGCCAGACTAACAGGATGTTGAAAATGTCCGCCAGCATGGCGTGTGACCGCCGTGAATCGTGAAGCGTATCTCGTCAGGGAGCAGAGCGTATGCTAATGGCGGGGGGAAACAGGAGCTTATAGCGTATGGCTGATGGCGGGAGGAGAAAAGCTGGCCTCTGACTCCTGGCTCTCAGCCATCGGCGATTGGCCAATCGCCATTCGCTCTTCTCTTCTGACTCCTGCCATGAGCTATACGCCATATGCTCTTTGCTTCGGGCGAGAGACGAACGACGCTTCACAAACGACGAACGAAGCGGACGGCCATTTTGAACATCCTGTAAGTGCTTCTAGTCCTGCCCGTTATAGACAGCGGTTCGGTATTTCCAGGCATGTTGAATGATTGTTCAACAGCCTGCTAGAGGAGCAGTGACTCGACATGCTGAATCTATTTTCACAGACTCCGCGATCCGACGGAGTCGTCATCACCGGCGCCTCCACCGGCATCGGCGCCGCCTGTGCCCTCGCACTCGATAAACTCGGATACCGTGTCTTCGCGGGCGTCCGGAATCCGGCTGACGGCGAAACACTCCAGCGCCAAGCCGGCCCGCGCCTGATGCCGATTCGCCTCGACGTCACCGACCAAGCCTCCATCGCGGCCGCGAGTCATACCGTCACGGCCATGATGGGCGACCACGGCCTCGCCGGCCTGATCAATAATGCCGGTATCGGCGTTGCCGGCCCCATCGAAGCCCTGCCGCTCGCCGATTGGCGGCGGCAATTCGAGGTGAATGTGTTCGGTCTCATTGCCGCCACCCAAACGTTTCTTCCGTTGATCCGCAAGGGACGGGGACGCATCATCAATATGGGGTCCATCGCCGGCCGCGCAAGCATGCCCTTCATGGCCCCCTATGCGGCGTCGAAGCATGCGTTGGTCGCCGTGACCGATGCCCTCCGCATCGAACTGCAACCGTGGGGTATCCGCGTGGCGCTCATCGAGCCCGGCGTTATTGCCACGCCCATTTGGGGAAAGACCAGGAAAGAAGTGGACCGGTGGGACGCATCCTGGAGCCACGACCTCAAGGCCATGTATCAAGAGGGCTTTACTCGCGTCAAAGAAGCGGCGACCGCTGCCGGAGAACAGGCACAGCCGGCGGGAGTTGTCGCGGACGCGGTCACCCATGCGTTACGATCCCGATGGCCGAAATCTCGCTACCTACTGGGTTCGGATGCGGCCATCCGCGCCTATCTGGCCTTGCTCCTTCCGGCCCGCCTGAATGATTGGCTCATCACGAAGATTGTCAAACTTCCCCCGCGTCGCTGACGTCTCTCAACGCCGCGTCACTCGAACCATATCAATCACCTGCCCCTGTCCATCGAGATAGACCGACACCAGCTCGTTAGGAGCCAACTGCTCGATTGCCGGCTGGAGTAAGGGGCGCACGGGAAAGGTCTGAATATCGTCGATCTTCATCCGAAGACGCACCCGTCCATCTCCGATGGTCACGAACGCGCCTTCCACGCGGCGCTGCGGGGCCTGGGGTGAAGACCCGGCCGCTAATTCGCGAGGTTTTCCTAATGAAAAGACATCGACGAGGAGGTAGGCTCGATCGACGGCAAAATCGGCCGCTTCGCCGACCTCCAGGGCTGCAAGTTTTTCCATGGTGACGGTGCGCGCATAAAACCCGACATCGCGTCCCGTATCGAGGCGAATCGTCACACGCTCCTTCTCGGGGTTGAACGGCTTTCCCAGAGCGCCCCGGAAGACTTTCGTCGGCGGGGTGTCGGCGGGACGCTGGTAGGCCACAATCTCATCCCGATCGTTGACCAAAATCTCGACCGCCCCACCAGCTTGAAGCCCGCGAGCTTCGTCTCCACCGGCTTCGATCGACAGGTACCGCGGGGTTCGTTCGCCGGTCTCGACTTCCACGCGATCGCCGGTGATGCTGCTGATGGCACCCTTCACCAGCCTCGCGCTCGGCAAGATGCCCGGCATTGGTTTCAACTCCTCGATGCTGAGCCCATGCATGAGCTTCGCCGAGCTGCCGCACCCGGCAATCGAGCAGGCCATGATGATCGCGACGGTGAACATACACCGCCTCATTCGCTTCGTGCCCATCGTGCCCCCATTTCTTTCAGCCCCGATGATAAAACAAACCGGTCCCAAGAGGCGAGACTTGGCCCAGGGTCATCACAAGGCGGGAATCAGCGGAGCCCTCTCGATGGTCCTGCACCCTCGCTGCGAGACTCTCCAGAGCCTGTCGGTGTCTCACGATGGCCACACCTCTCACGCCTACCCAGGTTATTCTGCAGGCCGCAGCACCGGCCGGCTCGACAGGCCCCTTGCAGTCTGTGCGTGAATCGCCTATTCATAGGCCTCACCCACGTGTGAAGAGACACTGATGGCACCCCTGAACACTCCTCCACTGTTCATCGAGCAGGGGGCCTGTTATGCCCTGTTCGCCTATGACATTGGGTTGGCCATCAATCTCGATGAGGCTGAACGGCACGTCACGGCGATCAAGGAACGCGGTCGCATCCGCCACAAGGCGCGGGCCCCACACTATTTCGAGTATCGTCCGGCGCCGCTACGCCTGACGCAAGAGACGGTCTCTCTGGTTTTCGGCGACTACCGGTCGAGCGAGGCAGTGGAGGTGATGCTGTATGACTTCGGCGCGGTCACCGTGATCTATCGCATTCCGATCAATGGGCCCTTTGAGGGCCTGCTGAGTTTGAGCGAATCGCTCTACGAGAACGAGACCTTGTTGGCCGAGTCGCGCCACCGCCTGGATCAGCTGGTGCGTGACATTCAGCCGGCGATCGAGCGGCCATCGACGTCGAACGAGGTCGAGGACTATCTGATTTTTTCCATTGAGCGTTGCACGCCGTCGGCCATCCAAACATTCGGAGTCCCCTACGATCCGATGTTTGCCCACGTCCTTCGCAGCGAACGCACGCCGCTCTCCGACCAGGAAATCCACGAAGCGACCTCCTGCCGAATTTCATTCAGCCGGGATGACACCGCCCTCATCGACTGGAATGCCGCGATCGTGTTCGGACAAGACATGGATGACGTGCGGGCGGTCTTGGAGTTCGTCAACGTGGAGCTGCTCGAAATGCGCACGTTGGATGAGCAACTCGATAGGGCACTCGACCAGGGTTATGACGCCCTCACGCGGAAGACCGGCCCGAAATCATGGCTTCCCGGTTCGCACGAAGTCGCACTGGCGCACATCGGGCAATTGCAGGTCGACAGCGCGGTGCTCTTCGAACGCGTGGCCAACACGCTGAAGCTGCTCGGGGACCAATACCTGGCCCGGGTCTATCGATTGGCCTCTCAGCGGTTCCACCTCGAAGCCTGGGACGCGAGCATCATCAGAAAACTGCAAACCTTGGAAAGCATCTATGGAAAGATGACCGACCGGGCCACGACCCAACGGATGGAACTTCTCGAATGGATCATCATCGTGCTGATTACCATTTCAATCGCCGTCTCATTCCTGCCCATGGCCGGCCATTGATTACTTTATCTGCAACAAACGACGAGTCGGGGAACGGCGCCACTCGGCTCAAAGCCGACGGCATGGGACGCTAGGAGTCTGTCCGGCATTGAAATGAGAGCCCCATGTTCTTGACGGCTGAGTCAGTTCGCGGTCAGCTGCGCATCGATCGGCATGGAGATCTCCGGCTATCTCTGGACTCTCCGCTTCGCCTTCCGGCTGCCGCTCAGCGCCCGCAGCCCCTCGCCTGGACGTCGGCGCCGACGACGGAGCGCGGTCCAGAGCTTGAGGACATTGTGCGTGGTACAGATGAGCGCTCACTCCCCGCGCACCTGCTGCATCCCGCGCAGCAAGAACTGCTGGAAGCCGCGGCCCTGCTTGATCTGGCCGAACACCGGCTCCACGATCGCTTTCCGCCGGGCATAGAGACACCCCCCCCGCTGGGTCCGCAAGGTGCGTCGCATCCGCTCCGCCACCGACAGGGTCGCCGGCCGTCGGCGGCGCGGCGGGCAGGGCGCGTCCATGCAGCTGGCGATCCGGTGGGATGAGGGGCTCACAGCCCAGCGCGGCCACGGCCGCGACGTTCGCCTCGCTGAAAGAGCCCGCGTCCAGGCTCGCAGTCCGGGGCACCTGGCCGGTATTGACGAGCACCTGGGTCAGGAGCGGCTGGGCTTGCCGCTTGTCATTCGGCTCATCGGTGACATCCGCGGCGATGATGATCTGCCCCGTCGCATCGACCGCGGCTTGGCAGTGGTACCCTTGGATCACGCTGCCCTTCGCCCCGGGGGCCGGCATGATCCGGCTCTCCGGGCCGGTGAAGTTGCGCTGGGCCTTCGGGGGAGGACCCGAACTGGGAGGCTGCGCTGGCCGCCCCCGGCGCGGCCCCTCCGTCTCACGGGCCGCCTGCGCCTCTTGTTCCAGTACGACCTGGGCGGCCCGAATCGTCTGCAGCCGTTGCTCCCGGCGCGCCAGTTCGGCCGGCAGTTCATCGCCGCGCCGATCGGGGCCGTAGACCGCATCATCCCGAGTATCCGCGGTCTCGGCCTGCTGCAGACGCGCCTCCTCCGTCACCATCCGGCGATAGCTCATCGCCGGATGCTTCGACGCATTCGCTTGGACCTTGGTGCCATCCAAGGCAATATGCCCCAGCTTCACCAACCCCGCCCGCTGGCAGAGCTTCAGCACCTGCACGAAGAGGTCGGCCAGGGCCGCCAGTACCCGAAAAGCCACATCTTCTTCCAGTTCCCGCGCAATCTGGTGCGACGCCGGAATGCCCACCGCGTACGCATACAGCAGCACCGTGACCAACATCTGGGGATGGTATGGTACCGCGCGTCACCCCGCGATAGGTCTCCAGGATGGGCTGGAGGTCCAAGGCGTCCACCAGATCCGACAGGACGTACGCGCCAGGTGGTCCTCCGGCAGCCACTCCCGAGGCGACGGCGGCAACAGCCACAGCGCCTCGGGGGCATAGGCGCGATAGGTCCGGGTGGTCATCGCATGGCCTCCCTATATTAATTAGGCACTTGTACTTATGTATACATCGGAGTTGGCCAGC
>JACQHN010000208.1 GCA_016199015.1 Nitrospira defluvii | reverse complement strand
CGTGGTCGGGAGCGGTCCGGCGGGCCAGAAGGCGGCCATTCAAGGCGCCAAGGCCGGCAAGCGAGTAGTGTTGATCGAGCAGGAACAGGGCGTCGGCGGCAACTGCGTCTACCGGGGCACGATTCCCAGCAAAACACTCCGTGAAACGGCAGTGCAGTTCGAGCGTCTCAAACGGTCGACTGAAGTATTCGAAGGACGGTTGCGTCTCGATCTGCCCATGTCCGTGCTGCTGCATCGATTGGATGAAGTGGTCAAGGCGCACGAGTGTTACATTGCCAATCAACTCGCGCGCAATGGCGTCACCTACCGGCACGGCCGTGCCCGGCTTCTCTCGCCGCATGAAGTCCAGTTGGAGGCGGTGGATGGCGCCTGTCAGATGCTGTTGGCCGACATCATCGTGCTGGCGACGGGCTCACGACCGCGTTCAATTCCTGAGATCCCGATCGATCATGAACACATACTCGATAGCGATTCGATCCTCTCGATGATTTACTTGCCGCGCTCCCTGACGGTCTTGGGCGGCGGCGTCAGTGCCTGTGAATATGCGGCGACGTTTGCATTGTTGGGGGTGGAAGTCACGGTCATCGACAGGGCCGTACGACCACTGTCTTTCCTGGATAAAGAGGTTGTAGAGGTGTTTCAGCGCAGCCTCGAACGACAAGGCGGACGGTTTTATGTCGGGCATACCGTCAAAGAGGTGGCGTGGGACGGCGTGTCCTCCGTCGTCGCGAGACTCGATAACGGGATGGCGGTCAAAAGTGAAAAAATGCTGGTGGCGTTGGGTCGGCAGCCGAATGTTGAAGAGTTGAATCTTGAGGCGGCAGGACTGTCGCTGGATCACAAGGGCCGAATCCCCGTCAACGAATACGGACAAACCACGGTGCCGCATATTTTTGCGGCCGGCGACATGTTGGGTCGGCCTTCGGCCTTGGCGTCTCAGGCGATGGAGGACGGCCGTCGTGCCGTGAGCCACGCGCTGGGTCTTCCGGTCGGAGAGTCGAGCCACCAGGTGCCGGTCGGAATCTACACCATTCCGGAGATCGCTTGCATCGGGCTCGATGAGGAGCAGGCCGGTGCGCGCTATCGTGTTCCACTGGTGGGGCGCGCGCGTTTTACAGAAATTGCCAAGGGGCAGATCACAGGCGCCTGCGACGGACTCTTGAAGCTCATTGCCGACCCTTCCGGAGAGCGCCTGCTGGGGGTGCAGATTGTCGGCGAGGATGCGACCGAACTGATTCACCTCGGGCAGATGGCGTTACAGGATGGCGCCACCATCGACCAGTTTGTCGATACCATTTTCAGCTTTCCCACCTTTGCCGAAGCCTATCGCGTCGCCGCCCTCGATATCCTCGGACAACGCCGCAAGTGTCACAGCACCGCCGAAGCCGCGTAGGCGTCTCCTCTCCTGGCTCAGCTTTGACCCTGACCCCGTAGATACGATACTCTCTCAGCCGGCCGGTCACGCCGTTGCTGGAGGAGTCGTTATGAATCGCGAAGAGCGCCGTCGCGAAGGAAAAGTGCTCGCGGGGAGAGCCGGGAGCGCAGATGGCTCTGCGGCGTCGGCACTCCTTCGCGAGGCGCAGATGCATCATCAGGCCGGCCGGATCGACGAGGCGGAACGGGCCTACCGTTTAATTTTGGATCGCGTGCCGGCGCAACCGGATGCTCTCCATGGCTTGGGTCTCCTGACCTACCGGCGAGGCAACGTGAAGGAGGCCATTGGGTGGCTGGCCCAGGCCTGTACCGCCGGCCCTCGCAATCCGGTCTTTTGGTTCAACCACGGTGTCGTTCTGCAACGCGCCGGTCTGCTCGCCGAGGCCGTGCAGGCATACGGTCAGGCCCTCCAGCTCAATCCACGTTACATCGAACCCCGTACGAATCTCGGTAATGCCTATCAAGAGATGGGACGGCTTGCGGACGCGCAAGCAGCCTATGAGCAGGCGCTTGCGATCAACCCGGATCATGCGGAAGCCCATAATAATCTCGGCGTCGTCCTGAAGGCACAGGGCCGGCTGGAGGCTGCCGCAGAGGCCTACCGGCGGGCCATCGTACTGAAGCCGTCCCATGCGGAGGCCCAGAACAACCTCGGGCTTGTCCTGATGGAGCAAGGGCGGCTGGGTGAAGCCATTCATTGTTTCGAGCGAGCCCTTCAGATTCTCCCTGGTTATGGCACCGCCCTCTACAATCTCGGGATCGCAGCGATATGGCATGAGGATATTCCTCGTGCCCTGCGCTGCTTTGCGGACACCGCTCGGAGCAAACATGATCATGGTCGTCCAGTCACAGACACCGGGGTCTTTCGCTCTCGCCTCAAGCATGATGCCGAACAACTCCAGTACCTCTTTGAGTCAGGCCTCGTGGGCGACGAATGGCGTCCCTATTATCAAGCCTTGAATCGAGTGCGGGCGAATGTAGAGCCTTTGCCGATAGGCGCGAATGCGGCTCCGAATCGTGTGCCGTTGTCGCCGGAGGATCTTCAGCCTATCGCCGCGTCGTTTAACCGATTGCTGTATGTTGCGCCCTGTGAGGCGATCGCGGAAGGCGCCTTGAACGCCGACCTGGATGCCGCGGAGATCGAAGCTCGGTACTATGCCAAACAACCAGAGGTCGCCTACATCGACGGACTGTTGTCGGATGAGGCGTTGCGACGGTTGCGGCACTTCTGCTGGGCCTCGACGATCTGGAAGAAAGATTATGAAAATGGATATATCGGGGCCTTTCTCGGCGATGGGTTTGTCTCTCCCCTGCTGCTGCAAATTGCGGAGGAGCTGCGACGTCGGTTGCCGCGTATCTTCGGCGAGCATCGCCTGACGCAGGCCTGGGCGTTCAAACACGATAGCGCCAGGCGCGGATTGAATATCCATGCCGATGCCGCAGCGGTCAACGTCAACGTCTGGATTACTCCTGACGACGCGAACCTGAATCCGGACAGCGGCGGTTTGGTGGTCTGGGACAAGGAAGCCCCGAGGGAGTGGGACTTCAAAACATACAACAGCGATAAGAATCGAGGCAGGATTTACGAATGGCTGACCCAACAGAGGGCACGGGAAATCAAGATTCCCTATCGAGCCAACCGAGCGGTGGTCTTTAACTCAGATCTGTTTCACGAGACCGATGACATCGCCTTCAAGGAAGGGTTGACCAACCGGCGTATCAATATCACGCTGCTGTACGGGCATCGGCATCGCCCCTGAGCAAGGCTTCAAAATCCTTGGCGCAGACAGGGCGGCTGAACAAATACCCTTGCACCTCATCGCACCCTTCTGCCCGTAACCGAGCCAGCTGCGCGTCCGTTTCCACCCCTTCGGCCAACACGCAGAGATTCAGGCTGTGTGCCATCGCGATGATCGCCTTGGTGATCTTGGCGTTGTTCTCGTTCGTCAACAGGTCTCTGACGAACGACTGATCGATTTTCAACCGGCTGAGGGGGAACCGCTGCAGATAGCTGAGGGACGAATAGCCGGTGCCGAAGTCGTCGATGGAGAGGCGGACGCCCATCGTGCGGAGTCCTTCCAGCATGGTTACGGAGGCTTCGACATCCCGCATGGCGATGGATTCCGTCAATTCCAGTTCGAGCTGGTATGGATTCAGGCCGGAGTCACGAAGGGCATCGGCCACTGTTCCAGGCAGCGTGCGCCCGTGAAACAAGGAGTTTGAAACGTTGGCGGACACCGTAATAGCCGGCAGACCAGCCTGTTCCCACGCCTTCACTTGGCGGCAGGCCTCGCGCAGCACCCACTCG
>JACQHN010000207.1 GCA_016199015.1 Nitrospira defluvii | reverse complement strand
CGGTGAGATAGTTGAACCGCTTTTCGCTGGAGAGCAGCGCACCCTCCGTTCGCCGATGTTCTTGCGCCTCGTCCTGCAGGCTGGCGTTGGCACGCGCCAGATCGGCCGTACGTTCGGCGATGCGTTGCTCGAGGTCGCCCTGTGCGGTTCGTAATTGCTCTTCGATCACGCGTCGATCGTGGATTTCTTTCGTGATCTCCTGATTCAGCCGGTCCACCGCCTCTGTGCGTGTCGTCAGCGACTGGACCAACGAGAGTTTTTCCAGTCGCAAGCTCATCGAGGAGAGCATCACGCGGTTGAAGGTCCAGGCCGAGTGGACCGTGGCGAAGAGAAACGGCGTGCCCATGATCCCCATGATCAGGTGGAACTCGTGCCCGCTCAGAAAGAGGTGGCCGAGGAGGGGGAGGGCCACCGGCAAGGCGTAACTGATGAACAGGGGAAAGGAGACCGAGAGGACGGAGACCGCCCCGGCCGTCATGCCTCCCAGCACGAATATCTGCCCCAACTCGTAGGGGAGCGGAATCTCCGGCGTAAAAAAAAATACGCTGCTGCCCCATCCCATGCCGGACAGCGTGGTACTCACGAACATCCAGCGGTGCCAGTCGTCTGCGCGCCAAGACGAGGGGACCGCACGGCGGTAGTTGAAGATCAGCAGTGCTTGTGTTCCTGCCAGCACCCATATGGCAATGACCCAGAGGAGCAGGGACGGATGCGGAACGACCGGCCATTCCACCGCGGAGAGGATGGCGGCATTGACCGCACTCGCGAGCACGCCCGTGGGCATGTTGCGATACAAGACGTGCACTTGTTCGGCTTGCAGCGCCGAGAGGAGATTGGTGTGGAGCGGGCGATCCATGCACAGGCCTCGCTCGATTACAAACGTACGGCCTGCCAGGCTAGAACGGCATGGTCACACATGGGCATCCTTCATGATACTGCGTACTGTAGCATGATCCAGGGAAGGGGGGCTAAAAATTTACACGTAGATTGAGGGAGCCTACATGCAAGGTGCTGCGGTAGGTTCCGTTGACAGTCGGATTCAGGTTGCCGGCAATGGTTCTCGCTTCATAGAGGATGGCCTGATAGGCGAGATCGACGCCGAAGCCCTTGGGGCTGAGGGCTTTATCCGATCCGCCGCAGGGAATGATGCCAAGAAACCGGCCCTTCTCCCGGCACATGAATCCCACTCCTGTAGAAATTGCATGGTTGTCGCCGTCGGGAATGGCGGGGTTGAACGTCTGGTCTGGGATGGCCTTTTGAGAATGCCAGTAGCCGGCGCGCAAGGCGACGTCCCAGTCCGGGAGTGGTTCGGGTTTGAGCCATTTGTATTCCGTGCCGATCATGACGGTATAGCCGCTGGCCCAGTTGGCGGGGGTGGCGATGGTGAGCCCGTTCGAGAGGGTCGTATCTAAATTGCGAACCGATTTCCAGCCGGTGTAGTCGACATCCAACTCCAATTTCCATTCCTGATCCTTATCACGGACCGGCCACATGGCAATGCCGCCGGTGAAGACCTGTGGGACGACGAAGGTCGTACGCGCATCTGCAACATGAGTGCCGCCGGCGAGCAATTGCCCGTCAAGATGAAGCGTGGCCTGGCTGCGATAGATCAGGCCGATGTTGACGAGCGGAAGTCCGTCTTCGTTTCGCAGTGGGGTATAGAGCAGGCTGGCGTTGAAGCCCGCGGCAGTGTCACGGCCGTTCAATTCCATGCCGGTCCCCGCCGGGATACCGAGCCCTCCCGGCCAGCGGAACTGCCGTTCAACCTGCCCTTCACCGAAGGATCCGGAAAAAGTGTAAATATCCGCCCCCAATCCAATGGCCAGATCCGGAAGCGGTCTGAAGGCAATGGAGGGGCGAATGTCGATCAGTTCGAACGCGGCTTTGGTGGTGGCGGTGGCAAACGGGCTACTGTCCGACCAGCGGGTCAATGTGCCGAACGGGCTGAAGACGGCCAGGCCGACCGTGGTGCTGTCGGACGAACCGATGCCCAGATCTTTTAAGTTGGCGGTGAGATACAGGTTCGAGGGGGGTGGAAGCGCCACGCTGCCGCGAAGATCACCGTTCGCCTGGGTGCCCGCGGCATTCTGAAACGAGAAACCGCCGCCAATGAGCGTCGTGCCGGCCGAGAACTGGACCCCGCGGAGTTGGGTCATGCCTGCCGGATTGTAGTAGCCGGCCGAGGCATCGTCGGCTTGAGCCGTGAAGGCCGAGGCCTGGCCGGTGGCCGAGGCGCTGTGATCGTAGATGCGAAAACTTCCGGCCCAGGCTGTCGACGGGACAATCGTCAGCACGGTGGCCATAAGAACGCTCCAGACCATGAGCCGGTGCGCGCGCTCCATCCAGGAGGGAGACGGATGGTCTTCGGCAACGCATGGCTGGAGTGCGTGAGGCACGCGCGAATCGTCTGAATCACTGGCATCGAACGGACGTATCGTGGTCACCGGTATATGCCTCGTAAGAATGAGTCTAGGTACAAGATCCTAGACGCTCACATTATGGCGCTCATCTAAGAGGATGGGCGAGGGTTTGTCAAGCTCGGAACCTCACTCAATCTGTGCCGAGCGGTTGAGCGGATGTGATTTCGTTCACTGGATCGCGTATGCTCGGCGACATGGGGATACGGGAGTGACGTTCGGCAGGCGCTGGGTCGTGCGAGGGTTCCTGGCCTTGGTCGGTGTCGCCGCGCTTGCCGCGGGGATGGCACTGACCTATGGCCTGTACTTATCAGCCAGCCTGGCCTTGCCCGCGGGCGACGAACATCCTCCCCGCCTCATTTACGGCGCCCCGTTTCTCCTCAAGCCGGATCTGGACATCGCGTCGTCGCATCTCCTCGAACGTCTCAATCAGCTCGGATATCGTGCGGTCGACACGGCGGTGCGCGAGCCCGGTGACTATCGCGTCACGCCTGCGGAAATCGATATTTATCTGCACGAGTTTGCGGATTTTCATCTGAGGCCGATCCCGGCCCGTTTGATCCTTGATCAGGGGAGGGTGGCGAAAGTCCTGTCGATTCAGCAGGGCGACGAGCTGTTCCCCGCCTATCTGGAGCCGCAGCTGATCAGCGGACTGCGCGGCGCCTCGCGACAGGTTCGGGAATGGGTGTCGTATGACGATATGCCCGCCCGCTTCCTCGACGTGTTACTGGCCATCGAAGATCGGCGGTTTTTCAGCCATCCTGGCATCGATCCGGTTGCCGTCGCCCGAGCGGTGTGGACGAATGTGGCTCGGGGGACGGTCATTCAGGGCGGCAGCACGATCACGCAGCAGTTGGCGAAAAATCTGTTTTATTCTCCGCAACGCACGTTTGGAAGAAAGCTCAAGGAGTCCATCGCTGCGCTGGTGTTAGAGGCGACGTACCCCAAGAAAGCCATTCTCGAAAGTTATGTGAACGAGATTTATCTCGGCCAGGTCGGGTCCGTCTCGATCTACGGGGTGGGGGAGGCGGCTCATCGGTATTTCGGGAAGCGCATGAATGCGCTCAGCCTTGAGGAAACCGCTCTGCTGGTGGGGATGATCAAAGGACCGAATACCTATTCGCCGCTCAGGAATCCAGCGCTGGCCAAGCACCGTCGCGATGTCGTGTTGGGACGACTGCACAGCCAAGGACTTCTGAATGACGATGACTGGAAGCAGGCGGTGATGACGCCGGTCCAGGTCTTACTGCCCCAAGAGACGCTGGCCGATGCGCCCTTCTTCGTCGATTATCTGTTGCGACAAGTGGAAGAGACGACGGGCGCGCCGTTGCCGGACGGCGTCAGGGTCTATACGACGCTCGATCCGATCCTGCAGCGGCTGGCCACACAGACATTGGGAAACGGACTCACGAAACTGGAAACGGCCTATCCTGCGCTGACGGACCATGCCGATGCGGTGCAGGGCGCGTTGGTCGCGCTCGATCCCACGACCGGCGCCATTCTCGCGATGGTGGGCAGTCGCGACTATCGAACCAGTCAGTTCAATCGGGCCGTGCAGGCGAAGCGCCAGCCTGGCTCGTTGTTCAAGCCGCTGGTCTATCTCGCGGCGCTGGACGCCCGCCGCGAACTGGCCGGCGGGCAGCCGATCACGGCGGCGACTTTGATTGTCGATGAGCCGGTCACGTTCGAGTCCGGCGCCGGGGTGTGGGCGCCGCAGAATTACGACCATCGATTTCATGGCACGGTGTCACTGCGGACGGCGCTGGAACAATCACTCAATGTGCCGGCCGTGAAGATTGCGCAGATGGTGGGAACGAAACGTATTGTACAGCTGGCGCAGCGGTTGGGAATCCGTAGCCCTTTGGCGGACAATCTCTCCATCGCCCTGGGCACCTCCGGCGTCTCGCTTCTGGAGATGACATCGGCGTTCGGAGCCTTGGCCTATGACGGTGTGTTCGTGGCGCCGACGGCGGCGCAGGCCGTCATGACGCCGGAAGGGGATCCGTCCTGGCGCCATACACCGGAACGGCATCAGGCGGTGTCTCCGCAAGCGACGTACGTCATGACGTCGATGCTCACAGGCGTGGTCGAGCGCGGCACGGCGACGAAAGCCAAGGCGATGGGCCTACACAGTAGCGTGGCGGGGAAGACCGGAACGACGGATGGTTATCGCGATGCGTGGTTCGTCGGGTATACCTCCGACGTGGTCGTCGGGGTGTGGGTGGGATTTGATGACGAAGAGGCGCTGCACCTGACGGGGGCGCAAGCTGCGCTGCCGATGTGGGTGGAATTCATGCGCCAGATCCTGCCGTCCGCGCCGCG
>JACQHN010000189.1 GCA_016199015.1 Nitrospira defluvii | reverse complement strand
CCGCCGATGGCGACGGTCGCAACTGGAATGCCTCGGGGCATTTGCACAATAGATAGTAATGAATCCAGCCCCCGGAGGTTTTCGGTAGGAATGGGGACCCCGATCACCGGCAATGAGGTCTTCGCCGCCAACATCCCGGGCAGATGGGCCGCGCCTCCGGCTCCGGCGATAATGACCTGAATGCCTCGCTCCGATGCCTGTTCCGCATAGGCGAAGAGGCGATCAGGGGTACGATGGGCAGATACCACCAGCAACTCGTTGGCAATCCCAAGCTCATTCAGCATAGCGACTGCCTTCTCGAGGATAGGAAAGTCCGATGTGCTTCCGCCGAGCACCCCGACTAAGGCCCGAACCACTGTGTTGTTGATTGCCATGCGCGCGATCACCTTTGGCTGAAAGAGAGTGGAACGGGGCAAACCTTAGCCGTTCTCCTGTCGAAGGGTCAAGCGTTCTACCGGAGGAAGCCATCATTGAATTGACCAAGTCCTCAACAATCCTCTATGATAAATGTCGGTTTCGCACAATCGGCTGTGCTCGGAGGGGGAGACGTGCAGCGCATCCGTGAAGGACTCAAGACCAGGCTTCGCTCCCTCGTCACCCAGCGCACCGGACTGGACGAAATGGCTGTCGATGACCTCGCGACATCGACGAAATTGCTGTCCTGGGAAGCAGTTCAAATTCCAGAGCGGCTCCGCTTCTCGTCCCGTCTGGCCATTCTCTTGGTCGGCTTCTTCATGTTTATCGTCGCGTTCGTCCCCTGGACCCAAACCATCACGGTGACCGGCCAACTCTCCGCCTATGCGCCGTTCGAGCGGCCGCAAGATGTCGAGGCGCAGATCACCGGCCGCATCAAGAAGTGGCACATCTTCGAAGGCGTGCGGGTCAAAGCCGGCGATGTGATTCTCGAACTCGACGACTACGACCCAAACTTCATGGCCCCGGATCTCCTGAACTTGCTGGAACAGCGCAAGAAAGCCTTGGAGGATACCCGAAAGGCCGCGCTGAGTCGCGCGGATCAGCTGGATAAGCGGATCAAAGAAATGCAAAACCTCGTGAAGGCGGCGGTCCCCTCGGCGGGCGCCCGCGTCCTCGAGGCGGAGAGCAAGGTGCGTGAGGCACGGCAAAAAATCGAAGCCTCCAAGATTGCCGTGGCCACGGCGGAACTCAACGTGGATCGTCATCAACAACTCGCCCAACAAGGCCTCGTTTCCCAACGCGAACTGGAACTCACGATTCAAGCCGCTATCGCCAGCAAGGCCGACCTGCAGGGGGCACAAGCCAATCTCAGCGCGGCCGAACAAGGCATGAAGGCATTGAGCTTCGGTCGAGAACAAGTGAGCGCTGAAGTGCTCCAACGACTCCTCGACGCAGAGGCTGCACGGGACGCATCGATTGGAGAAGCCGCAAGAGCCGCCGACCAAGTGGCAGACGTGTCCTTGCGACTCTCAAACGCCAATCAGCGACGCGTGGCCAGCCGCATTCTTTCCCCGATCGACGGGACCGTGGTGAAGATGGCGCAGGCCGGCGCGGGTGAAACGGTACGGCCGGGGGACAAACTGGTCCGAATTTCTCCTACCAGCTCGGACAAAGCGATCGAAATGGTCGCCGACGGGATTGATGCGCCGTTGCTCAATGTCGGACGGAAGGTCAAGATTCTCTTTTATGGAATTCCAGCCATCCCCTTGCCGGCATGGCCGGAAATGATGGCCGGCACCTACAATGGTGTGATCAAAGTCGTCGACCAGGTGGACGATGGGAAAGGCAACTTCCGCTTTTGGGTCGTCCCCGACTTGGAAGAACGTCCTTGGCCTCCGCAAGAACATGTCCGCCAGGGCACCAAAGCCATGGGGTGGGTCATTCTCAACCGTGTCCCGCTCTGGTATGAGCTGTGGCGCCGATTCAACCTCTTTCCGCCCGACTACCAAGAACGGCCCCCGAGTTTGATCGATACGCTCTTGCCGAAAGCCGGGCGAGGGGCCAAGTAACGCGTTTTCCCCCTGTCCGGCATTCATGTCAAAGCGCCCCTATCCTTCGGCTTTCACACTCTCTCGATTGGACTCAGAAAGGAGTGCGCCTCATGAAGAAGAACGCCTGGGTATTTATTATCGCAGCCTGTGCGCTCTGCTGGCTGCCAGAAGGTAGCGTGGCCGGTGACGACGCCGTCAAATCAAGAACGCTTCCGCCGATTCCACTTTCCTTGAATGAAGTCCTGGCTTGGATCGATCGATCCCATCCATTGCTGAAGGGAGCCGGAACGGAAAAGGTCTCGGCCCGCGGCAAAATGCTCAAAGCCCTGGGCGCCTTCGAGCCTGTCTTGATCAATGATACCGAGATCGAACGATTTATCGACAAGGGTAGCTCCAAAACGCAAAGCGTAGGTTTTAACGACACCTTGGTCGAAGCGCGTCACCCCTGGGGATTCCGGGGTAGTGCGGGATTTCGCCAGGCGATCGGCGACGCGAAGATCCCCGACCTCTCCTTCGGCAACGGCAATCAGCAGGTCATCCTCGGCGGCTTCATGCCCCTCCTCAAAGGGCTCATGGTCAACCCGGAGAATGCCGAGCTCCAGCGCTCGGAGTTGGCTGATCCTCGTGCCGAGGTGAAGATTTCCCAAACCAGACAGGACCTGTTCCTGGCGGCAGCCACCCAGTTTTGGGATTGGGTGTCCATGGCAAAGTTCGTGGATGTGCAACGCCGGGCACTCGGCGTCGCGGAGGAGCGGTTGAGACAGGTGGAAGGCAGAGCCAAAGCGGGAGCCGTGGCGCCACTCGACGTGGTCGAGGCCGGCCAAGAAGTCCAGCGCCGGCGCGAAGTCGCCATTGCGGCACAACGATCGGTGGAGCAAGAGCAGTACAAAATGTCGATGTTCCTATGGGAAAACCAGACGCCGACTGCGCCGCAACTCGATCGAGCACCTGATTTCCCGCCACCGACTGCCGTCCCGACGGCTGACATCGTCAAAGCCGACAAGCTGCAAGCGAAAACCGATCGCCCGGAGATTCGCGAGGTCGATATCGAAGCGAAAGTCAACAATATCGATTTGGAACTAGCCAAGAACAATCTCCTGCCCAGTCTCGACTTGGAGGCGGCGCCGGCGCGAGCGCCGGAGAAATTCGTCCTCGGGCTCGGCTACCGGTTTGGCGTGGAACTGCGTATGCCGATCCTTCAACGGAGGAGTCGCGGTGAAGTGCTGGAAGCGCAAGCGCAGGCCGATCGCCTAGTCCTCGTCCAGAAGTACCGGGAGCAGCAGGTGGTCGTGGATGTCGATAATGCCCTGTCGGCGATTGAACGCGCGAAGGAACGCGTCGCCGCAGCCTCAGAATCCCTCCGCATGGCCAGAACCCTGGAGGAAGGCGAGCGGTTCCGTTTCAGCCTGGGCGCCACGAGCGTCCTGTTTGTGAACCTGCGCGAACGGAATTCCGTCGATTCGGAGATGCAGCTGGTGCGGGCGAAGGCCGACTATCAGAAAGCGCTGGCCCTGTATCAATGGGCGACCGGTACTTGGGCACGGAGTCAGCCGTCTGCCGTGCCGGTCAACTACCGGATCGGCGCAAGCCTCTCCAAATAGTGGCATTTTGCGGACTGCTCTGATAGGGTTTACAAAAATATGGAGGCTTGTGCAGACAGGCCCCCATCAACGATTTGAGACTCCTCTCGCCAAGACCCGGCAAGAACGCCGATTGAAGTCTTGGCAGGGGTAGCACCTATGGCCCAAGACCATTCCGACAATCAGGGCGATCTGTTTCAAACGATCGTCGGCCACCTCGGCCTCCTATTCCGTCTAGAACGTAAGATCCTCGGTCTCATTTTTTCCTATTCGATCGCCATCGGCCTGTTCGCCCTGATCGTTCCCCTGACCGTCCAAGAACTCGTCAATACCTTTGCGTTCGCCCTCCAGCCCATCACCATCGTCACCCTGGCGGTGGTCATGGTAGCAGCCTTGTTGTTCGTCGGGGCCTTCCGGGCCTTACAGTACTACGCCGTGGAAGTGTTGGAGCGGCGCATTTTCGCCCGCGTCGCCATTGCGATGGCTCAGCAACTCCCGCATCTACGCGCCCAGGGATTCAAACCCCGTTTCGCAAATATCTTCATTGAAACCATCCTGATGCAGCGGGCGATCTCGGTGCTGCTGG
>JACQHN010000188.1 GCA_016199015.1 Nitrospira defluvii | reverse complement strand
GTCAACATCCTGTTCAAGGATGCCTCCCTCCCTCGCGGCTCCGCGCGCCCGTCTCGCTTGGCGTCTCGACGGTTTCGTCACGAACTCTCGTGAATAATGCGGGTTAATAGCGACAAATTGTGGGCAGAGAACAATTTCCTTTACGACAGGCTGACGGCCAAGTTGGTTGAGCCCCTCAGTAGTTCGCCAATCTTCCGACCATGAACTTCCGCCTCGGATAGTCTGGCCTGAAGCCCTCGGTCGTATCCCATTACGTAGTCCCGCGCAGGATGATGAGAAGGGACAGGCTGTTTTTCTCGCGGGATCATCCGCCGCCGCCCACCGCGTCCCGTACCTGTCCCGTATTCTTTCCCACTGCCGCCTGCTTTCTTGACGCTCGTTGAATCATACCGGTAGGGTATCGAGGATCTTCGGAACAGTTGCACATGTCTCGTGGGAGGGAGCCATGAGTGATATGTCGCCGATTGTTCGTGGTCGTATAGAGGCACAGGGTTTTCTTGGTCTGGATGACCAGATGATCAAGCAGGTGAACTACTGGCTACGGCTGTCGCCGGCGATCTGTATGATCTGGGCAGCAATCGGCACGGCGCTACAGTCTGCCACGGTGCTGTGGCTGTTGGTTCCCTTCGCGTTGCTGGGAGCGCTGTTACCGGGACATCCATTCGATCTTCTCTATACGCACGGTGTGCGGTATGTGACTGGCGGGCCGCGGCTTCCCCGTTATCCGTTGCCGCGCCGGTTCGCTTGCTTGCTGGCTACGCTCATGCTGGTGGTGGCCTGGTGCTTTCAGTCCGGCCGGCTTCTATCCGGTCAGATTGTCGGATGGACATTAGTGGCCGCCGCGTTTGTGAATGTCAGCACGGGCTTTTGTATTCCATCATTCATCTATGGTCTGATCTTTGGAAGACCGACATCCTGTGGGGTGAAATAGCAGCACAAGAAGCGATGCGACCCAACACAACTCTTGTATCCGACCTGCCGCCTCAGCCCCGCCAGCCATCCACCGCGTCCGAGTTCATCATCACCTACAAGCAATGCTTACCGACCGTATTCATCATGGCGGCGCAGCCAGGATGGGCCTTGATCGCCCTCGTCTCGGCCCTTGGGTACCAGATCAAGGTAGTGGTAGGCGCCATTGACCATGTCGATGCCGCGCGCATACGTTGAATAGGTGTGATACAGGTTTGATACGACGTTGTTTCGATCACGTTGATCTCTGGCCGCATAGGTTTTCGCGATGAGAGCGATACAGTTGCATCAGGTTGGGGGGTGGAAAGCCCGGTGAAAGCGTTTCCTGTCACAGCTTTCGGCAGGGGATCTGAGCCGCCGAATTCTCCGGCGGGAACGAAATCATCGCCTCTCCGGATCCGTCTGCGGCAAGAGCAGGTCTCTCGCCATCGGGGGTTGGGAGTCTTTCCAGGAGCGCTTAATCCGCGCGCGCAGAGAGCTGCCTCACGGACTATCGCTGGTTCGTGCGGTCTAGCTACTTACTACGGCTGCCCAAGAAAGTGACGACGTGACCTCTTAGCGCAGCCGCGAACCGCTGGAACGTGAGGTCCTCAGCAGGGTGCGAGATTTTTGTCTTAGGTGAGTTCGTCGCCATCATAAAACAGGCTGAGGTATACAGCCGTTCTAACACCAAACGGCGACAGAGCAGCTCGTACCGCCTGCTATAGGAAACTCCTTTATACTGTGGGAGGCTTTTAGTGCCCTTGAGATGAGCTTCGCCACGGAACTCCGGATCTACTTGGAAGTAGGGTTCCTTGTTTGAGACCGGCGTTTTTACGTTATCTCGATCTTCCAGCAAGAACAGGTAACCAAGAAAAGGAGTAGGGGACCGACCAAAGCGGCCTTCTCGAAATGCAGTCCAGATATCTTTGGCACTGCCAACGGCCTCCTCTGTGCGGTTGTTTACATTGTTTCCAATCGATTTGCCGGCTTGGGACTTAAACTCCATCGCCAAGACCAGCGCGCCGTTGGAGACGACAATGAGATCCCACTTTTTCGTGGCCCTGAAATAGCCTGGAAGTTCGAGTGCGGTTCTTGTGCGTACGTCGAGTTTCTTCAGTCCGGCCTCACAGAGGATGTCTGCAACTAAGACCTCGAGCGCACCCATCTGGGCGCCTCCTGTGACTTCACCCCGCGTGCCTGCATCGATTTTCCCCGACTGGACCTGCTTTTCTTTGTTGTTTCTTCGAGCGTCCCAATAACTTTGAACGGCGACTCGCAACCTCTTGTCAATGTCCAAGCGTTGCCTCCATCAGGGGCGGGTCAATCCCGTATACCTCGAAAGCCACGCGTGTTGCATGTTGTCGGTCACGGCGGCGGAAAGCGTCTCGTAGTTCCTGAGATTGTCTCGGAGAGAGATTCTTTGGATCAGGCACTCGAATCCGGCGCAGATACTGTGCTTGGAAGCGTAAGTAGCCTCCCCGCATGCGGATCCCATACGATTCGACAAAAAATTGGCCGACGGCCGACATCAGTAATCCGCCAAGCACTTCGAGATCCCAGTCATCCGACTGAATGAAATACAGGTTGTGGTGTGGGTATGTTTCGCCTCGATCCAAGACCGGCTCAAGTATATTCTTAATGTCGGGGATATAGAGTTTGGGTCTGTTGATGAGTACATGGTTGACACGGTCGATAGTCTTGTACCAACCGATTGCATTCTTTTCCGCTGTATGGCGTTTCTTGAGAGCGGTAGCATGTTGTTCGTAGTAGGCCTTCAACTTGGGATAGTCGTTCAGATCTACAAGTCCATCATGATTCCATGGATTCACAAGGTAGTGTCCTGACCATTGGAGTGTCCCCCCAGCCACGTCTTTCACGAGTGCCAGCTGCAGAAGACGGGAAGGCTCCGCAAGGTCTGCATCGGTCGTGATATAGACGCTGTCGTTCCCTGTTGCCACGCCTATGCCGACTTTGGCATTCATCTCAAGCAGAGGAAACTC
>JACQHN010000187.1 GCA_016199015.1 Nitrospira defluvii | reverse complement strand
TCAAAAAGGCCGTCCAGCAAGGCCGCAGCGAGTGAAGGGCCGAGGCGTACCCTCTGGGTACGTTGAGGGTCTGAACGAGGCGAGAACGCTGCTGGCGGACTTTTTCAGCATCCTGTTAGAGCCCAACTCGCTTACAGCAGCGTAGTGATCGTCTCGGCGGGTCTCGCCAACATCGCCTGGTCCCCCTTTTCCACGAGAGGGCGCTGGATCAAGTCCGGGTGCTTTATCATCAGATCGAGCAGATCGTCATCACTCAGCTTGTTGTTCGAGAGCTTCAGGGACTTATAGAGATCTTCTTTGGTGCGCAGGATGTCACGCGGGGCGAGACCTGCCTTCTTGAGAAGCGTCTTCAGCAGGCTCTTGGTAAATGGTTGTTCGTAATAATTAATGGCCTTGAACGGCTGTCCGCTTTCACGCACCAGACGAACCGCCTCCCGACAGGTCGAGCAGGTGGGTTTCTGATAGATTGTGATCTCCGCCATGTCTTCTGCCTTTCCTTTCATGCAAGTTCCCTTGACGCAATTTTTTCACCTGTGTTACATCACTACATTACACGTCAGCACGCGACCGACCACCCATGCCGCTTTTCGGAACCGACACCAGCGACCAAACAGGCAAGTTCTCCTGCGCCACGACGACGCAGCGCACTTTGAAAGACCTGCGTACCAAACGCAAGGGGCAACCGGTCTTTGTCGTCGGTCACCGGCTGGATCGGAAGGGTAAAGAAGCCACGTTCGAAGTCTTCAACGACCGTCTAGCCATCATTCAATTCGAAGACAACATTCGACTCGGGTACGATCCCCTTGAGCTTTTATTACCGACCGAGATCGACGACCAAGGGGTGGCCTACTTCGAAATCCGCCCCTGTCGGCTCTGCGAGCAACTCTTCCCCCTCACAGCCGACGAATGCGACGCGGAATCAGAACCGACGCACTGCCCCCAATGCGCCTCATAAGGCGCGTAATGTTGAATGCTGAATGTTGAGTTTTGAATTGATTGAAAATTCAGCATTCCTAATGCAACATCCTATCAGTCCGCCAGCGGCGCAATCTCTACGGCTTTCTTGATTAAACAATCTCCCGCATACCCCTGCAGCGCCATCGGCAGCATGCTGGCATCGAGCACCCGTGCTGAGTGGACCTTGAATCCATCCCCCGACTTCGCGCCTTCGAGCTTGAGCGCATGACACACTTCGAGCGTGCGCCACACCGGATTGCCGAGGACGGATTCTGCCGGCACGAGTTTCATATCGGACACGGCACCGTCCAGGAGCGCCTTCGCGGCCACGCGCGTCTTGTCTTTCGGTGGATCGCTGACGACGGCGAAGACCGTCACGTCCTCATCGGCCCAGGCCGGAGCAAGAAGGGCCAGCGTTGTCAGCACTCCTATCGCCAACGGGCGGAACAGACTCATGCCTCACCTCTCTGTCGCCTGTGGATACTGGTCGGGAGGGACATTCTGATCAGGTCGGGGGGGGGGGCCGCTCCCGCGTATCAGGAGGGGAGCCGACTGCCGGGCCTCCGTGGCTCAGCGTGCTACGCCCGACCCGCGGCTCTCCTGGTGAAGTTACCGGCTTCTCCAAATTGGCGGTGCGGTCATCTCGCCACAGTACCATCACGGCCGCGCCCAGCACCAACAGCCCGAACACGAGAAGAATTCGCGCCAATCCCGTCACCCGTGTCTCACCATCACACCTCGCATCTCCGCGCGTCAGTATGCCAAGGGAATCTGATCAATTCAAGGTGATGGCTGAGTCGAGGCCATGGATCATGGGATCATGGTAAGCTGAGCCGGACCGGGTTGCAATCAACGAGTGCCGAAGTGGGCTCAGTCGTGACACCTGCGGGTGCACGCTTCATGAGAGGGGAGAGAGATTTATGCCGCATGATTTTATGCCGGGCCTTGCCGGTGTTCCCGCCGCAAAATCCGCGATCAGCGATGTCGACGGGGAGCGAGGCGTGCTCGAATACCGTGGCATCCGTGTAGAAGAGCTGTGCCGGCAGTCGTCCTTTCTGGAGACCAGCTACCTCCTGCTCTTTGGGCGGCTGCCGACAGTCCCCGAACTTGCCCAGTGGATTCAAGACGTGACCCACCATCGGCGGATCAAATTTCGTATCGTGGACCTGCTCAAGGTGCTGCCCGAACATGGGCATCCCATGGACGCCTTGCAGGCGGCCGTCGCTGCGTTGGGCATGTTTTACCCAGGGCGCAATGTGAAAGATGTGGAAAACAACTACTGGTCGGCCGTGCGACTCATCGCCAAACTGCCGACCATCGTGGCGGCCTGGGCTCGCCTGCGGCGCGGAGACGAGTATATTCCCCCGCGGGATGATCTCCCATTTGCCGATAATTTTCTGTACATGTTGACCGAAACCGTTCCGCATCCGCTGTGGAGCGAGGTGTTCGATGACTGTCTGATTCTCCATGCCGAACACACCATGAATGCCTCGACCTTTGCCGGCATGGTGACGGCCTCGACACTGGCCGACCCTTACACCGTAGTGGCCTCATCAATCGGGGCACTGAAGGGGCCGTTGCACGGAGGCGCGAACGAGGAAGTCGTCATCATGCTCAAGGAAATCGGCACGTCGGCCCAAGCTCGTGAGGCTGTGGAGGCCAAGCTGCAGGGGAAACAGAAACTCATGGGATTCGGTCACCGGGTCTATAAGGTGAAAGATCCCCGCGCCACCGTGCTGCAGGAACTCTGCATGCGGCTCTTCAATGTGTGCGGCACCTCGCCGCTCTATGAAGTGGCGGTGGCGGTGGAGCAACTCGCGAATGAACGTCTGCAAGGCAAGGGTATTTACCCGAATGTCGACTTTTACTCAGGCATTGTCTACGACAAGATGGGCATCGAGGTGGATCTGTTCACGCCGCTGTTTGCCATGGCGAGGGTGAGCGGATGGCTGGCGCATTGGCTGGAGCAGCTACGGGAAAATAAACTCTACCGGCCCGATCAAATTTACTCGGGGGAGCACAACCGATCCTACGTCCCGATCGACCGGCGGTAGCCGGTTATTCGGTTCGACCGATGAACCACCACAACACAACAGACGTCACCAACATGATCCCGCCGAGCACTGCATAGGACATGAATTCCAACATAGGTCTCCTTTCCGTCCATCAAAAGGGGTTACTAAATAATGCCGGGGCCTCGAATGTCAAGGCCCTCCCACGGCCATAACTCTTCGCACGCCGCCCTTGACTTCATGGGCGGCAAGATTACCTACCTACTAGTGAACAGGATGTCCTGCAGATGAAAACACTCAGCACATCCACACAAGGAGGTAGGATCATGGCACTCGTAAAATGGGATCCGTTTCGGGAATTGGAAGAGGTGTCAGACCGGTTGAATCGGATGATTGCCAGACCGGCGGCCAACCCGGCTGGGGGGCAGGGGAAGGAAGTGATGACCGTCGCCGACTGGACGCCGACCGTCGATATCAGTGAATCGGAAGGCGAGTACGCCATCAAGGCCGAGCTTCCAGAGGTGAAGAAGGAAGACGTGAAGGTCACGGTGGAAGAGGGTGTCCTGACCATTCAAGGCGAACGGAAGCAGGAAAAGGAAGAAAAGGGAAAGAAGTATCACCGAATTGAGCGCTCGTACGGCCGGTTCGTGCGGAGCTTCACGCTTCCCGATACGGTCGATGAGAGTAAGGTGAAGGCGGAGTATGCCGATGGCGTGCTGCACTTGCATCT
>JACQHN010000196.1 GCA_016199015.1 Nitrospira defluvii | reverse complement strand
TCGAACACGGCCTTGGCCCATCGCGTGAAGCAAACACGGGATTGGGTCCACCTGTACTGCGAGGATACCGGCGGCGAACGCCAGTACACCGTGATGACGAGCCACCGACCCCCGTTCAGCGGCAAACGGATCGTGCGGGGACGAGAAGAGGACTGTGCCGCCTACTACCAGTCTCATGCAGCCGCGCCCACAACGGACACCTGCCCGGGTCCTTGATGGCGGAGCGTCGCATGAACGTAAGGGTGCGTCGCCCCCGCGACCCAAGAGCACCACGGGAACATCCTCCATGCTCAAACGGTTTCATTCTGTGTTGTTTGTACTTGTCGTGTGCGCCGGTTGCTCAGAGTTCAGGGACAGCCATGAACTCTTGCACAGCGTGCTCTGGATGCAAACCTCGGCGGAATACCACACTATCACGACCGTGACCTATCAGCGGGCCGCGGAAACGCTGGACCTGGCGTTGCGCGACAAGACCTGGACCGCGGCTCTGGAACAGGCAGGACATTTCCAAGACCTGCCGCCTGCCGTCATCCTCGATCTGGATGAAACGGTTCTGGACAACGGCCCTTTCGAGGGACGATTGGTCAAAGACCGCACCACGTTCAATGTGTCGAAGTGGGATCAGTGGATCAGGGAAGCCAACGCGCAGGCTCTGCCGGGAGCGGTAGAATTTATAACCGAGGCTCGCAGCAAGGGCATCACGGTATTTTTCGTCGCGAATCGTCAGGCCCGCCATGAATCCTGGACCAGAAAGAATCTCGAGCAGCTGGGGATTCCCCTTCCCGCGGCTATCGATACGGTTCTCTTGCAAGGAGAGGAACCTCATCACTGGGGATTAGACAAGTCGAGCCGAAGACGGTACGTGGCAGACCGCTACCGGGTCTTGCTCATCATCGGTGACGATCTGGGAGATTTTCTCCCCGGGGCACGAGATGTTCCGGATAATCGGCTGCGCCAGGCTCAACAACAGCGCAACCGATGGGGAGTGTCGTGGTTTCTTCTTCCCAATCCAATCTACGGTTCCTGGGAAGCATCGCTCTATCCAGATGGGCTGTCCGACGCCGACATTCTCAAAGCCAAACGCAATCTGGTTCGGGAGATGCCATAAGCCTTCACTGTCTCATGCGACCAGTGAGCAGGCGGCAGGAACTTCCCGGCGTGCGGCGGGCCCAGCCATTCCCTTCCACCAGCCATTCCCTTCCTTGACTGTATATGTACCGGCTCGTATGCTGGACTCGTACGCTTCGTCTCCCTGAGATCTGCTTGATGGGAATGGCACCTCGATGAAACTCCCGAGACGTCGTCCCCTACTACCGGGCCCCCATCTCATCATCGCCATGGCTGCGTTCCTCACCGCCCTGTTCGCAGGGCCGGCTGCCGCGCGGGCCGAATCGTTCCTGCTGCTCGCCACGTATGAAGGGGTCATCACTCCTGTCTCCGCGGAGTACTTCCACGATGCGCTCCTGTCAGCCCAGGAGAGCGGCGCTCAGGCCCTGATCATCCGCCTGAATACGCCCGGCGGCCTCGACACGTCGATGCGGCTCATCATCAAAGACATCACCGGCGCCGGCATTCCTGTGATCGTCTATGTGTCGCCGTCCAGCGGGCGGGCCGCCTCTGCAGGAGTGTTCATCACCATGGCCGCGCATGTGGCGGCGATGGCGCCCGGCACGAACATCGGCGCGGCCCATCCGGTCGCCATGGGCGGCACCGAGATGGATAAGACGATGAAGGAGAAGGTGGAGAACGATTCGGTGGCCTACCTCAAAACGATCGCCGCGCAACGGGGGCGAAACGTGGCCTGGGCGGAGGATGCCGTTCGCAAGAGTCTGTCCGTAACGGAGCGGGAAGCCCTGAAGTTGAAGATCATCGACCTGATAGCTGAAGACCTACCGGCATTGCTGAAGCAACTGGACGGCCGTTCGATTCCACTCCCGACCGGCCCGAGGGTGTTGCACACAGCGGGCGCGACCCTGCGCGAGTTCCCGATGGGGCTTCGCCTGGAATTCCTCAAGACGCTCAGCGATCCCAACATCGCCTATCTGCTCATGACGCTCGGCACCGTCGGACTCATCGCAGAGTTGTATAACCCCGGCGCGATTCTGCCTGGCATTGTCGGCGCCATCAGCCTGATCCTGGCGTTTTATTCCTTGCAGTCGCTCCCGGTGAACTATGCGGGCGTGCTGTTGTTTGTCCTCGGGATCGTGTTTCTTATTTTGGAAGTCACGGTCACGAGCTTCGGCTTGCTCGCCATCGGCGGGATCATTTCGATGCTCCTTGGATCGGTCATGTTGATCAAAACCGATGTGGAGTTCCTGCAAATTTCTTGGTCGGTCATCCTGCCGGTGGTCGCCCTGGCCGCCGGTGTGACGCTCTTTATGGTAGGAATGGGGATGAAAGCGATGCGGCGCCCTGCGGTGACCGGGCGCGAGGAAATGGTCGGCCTGGTGGGAATCGTCAAAACGGCGCTCACGCCGCAGGGACAACTGGCGGTTCATGGAGAACTCTGGCAGGCCGTCAGCGAACTGCCGATCCAACCCGGCGACGAAGCCGAAGTCACCGGCATCGATGGCTTACGTTTGTACGTCAAACCCGTTTCGAAGAAAGGGGTCTGATATGGGTCCGCTCGTGAGTCCGTTTGCACTCCTGTTTCTCGTGGTGGTGCTGATCCTGATGGGGTTCAATGTTCTCCGGGAATACGAACGGGGCGTGATCTTTCGATGGGGCCGGCTGGCCAAGGGACTGGTCGGGGGCAATGGTCCCGGTGTCGTGGTCATCATCCCGTTCATCGACAAGCTGGTACGCGTGAGCTTGCGGACGGTGACGATGGACGTGCCACCTCAGGACGTCATCACGAAGGACAACGTCACCGTCAAGGTGAACGCGGTCATTTACTTCCGAGTCGTGGACCAAGAGCGAGCCATCATTCAAGTCGAAGACTACCTCTACGCCACCTCCATGATGTCACAGACGACACTCCGTAGCGTGCTCGGACAGAGTCAACTCGACGATTTACTGTCGAAACGGGAACAGATCAACGCCGATCTCCAGCGGATCATCGATCAACAGACGGAGCCCTGGGGCATCAAGGTCACCGCCGTAGAAGTGAAAAACGTGGACTTGCCGCAGGAAATGCAACGGGCCATCGCGCGTCAGGCGGAAGCCGAGCGTGAACGTCGCGCGAAAGTCATCCATGCCCAAGGGGAATTCGAAGCCTCGCAACGCCTGGCCGATGCCGCCGATGTGATCAGCCGAAACCCGGCTGCCTTGCAGCTCCGTTACCTGCAAACCCTGGTCGAGATTGCGGCCGAGAAAAACTCGACCACCATCTTCCCGATTCCCATCGATACCATTGCGCCCTTTTTGAAATACTGGAGCAAACAGGCAGAGCCGTAGAGTCCCCCCTCTTCCCTCGAGTTGGAACGATTTCGTTTTGACTCACCCTTCTTGGGTACATAGGTTAGCCTGCGTGAGACAGGACGTGCCGGCTGGTTCAGACAACCCACAACCGTAACAACGAAAAGAGGCATGCAGAATGCGATTCGTGAAAGTGAAGGATGAAGAACGATCGGGTGAAGTGGCCATCAATCTTGATCTCGTTCGAGAGGCGCACTTTGGAGGGGGATTGCTGCACCTCTATTTCGAGCGTAGTTCCTCGGCGCAGGATGACATGACGTTTACCGGAGAAAACGCGCAAAAAATCTGGGCTGCGATGGGATAGGGCAAGGTGCCACTGCACCAGCCCGGAGGATGCCCTCCCGTTCGGGAAAGGGAATCCTGCTAGCCCGCATTATTCACGAGGGTTCGTGACGAAACCGCCGAGACGCCAAGCGAGACGGGCGCGCGGAGCCGTGAGGAAGGGAGGCATCCTTGAACAGGATGTTGAC
>JACQHN010000174.1 GCA_016199015.1 Nitrospira defluvii | reverse complement strand
TACTTATCCTGTGCGGTGATCCTTTTCTGCGCACACCAACTCTGCAAGTTGACACGACTCACCTCGAAACGTACCCTGTCCTCGTTGCTGCGCCCATTCGAGTAATGGTGTTACGGGGCCGACCAATGAGGAGGACTTGTCTATGCATGCGACGTTTCGTCCGGGCATACGCGAGGACGCGCAGGCCTGTGGCGCCGTCTTCTATGAGGCGTTCAAACTGATCGCCGAGCAGCACAACTTTCCGGTCGATTTTCCCCAGCCAGAGACGGCGGTTGGCCTCCTCACGATGCTCCTTGCGCGGGAAGATGTGTATTCGGTTGTCGCCGAAATGGAACGGGGCGTCGTCGGGAGCAACTTTCTGTGGGAAGGTGATGCGATCGCCGGTGTGGGGCCGATTACGGTCGACCCGTCGGTGCAAAATGGCTCTATCGGGCGTCAGTTGATGGAGCGTATTTTGGATCGTGCCCGCGCCAAATATTTTGCCGGGGTGCGTCTGGTTCAGACTGCGTACCACAACCGCTCGCTGTCCCTCTATAGCAAACTCGGCTTCGATGCGCGCGAACCGCTCTCGGTCATGCAGGGTCCGGCGTTAGACCTCCAACTTCCGGGCTATGCGGTGCGGCCGGCTAGTGCAGGGGATCTCGATGCCTGCAATCAGTTGTGTTTCCAAGTGCACGGGCACGACCGGAAACGGGAATTGTTCGAGGCGACCAAGCAAGGAAATGCCCTCGTGGTGGAACATGGCGGGAGCGTCACCGGCTATGCCACTCTGATCGGGTTTTTCGGGCATGCCGTCGGCCGGACGAACGAAGAGCTGAAGGCGTTGATCGGAGCGGCGCCGGCATTCCAAAGCCCGGGCTTCTTGCTGCCCACCCGGAATGGCGAATTGTTCCGCTGGTGCCTTGAGCACGGCCTGCGCGTCATCTACCCGATGACGTTGATGAGCCATGGTCTATATCAGAAGCCTTCCGGCGCGTTCCTCCCTTCGATTCTGTACTGAGGGGTAAGTGAAAGGCGGACGTTGTGAACCCTCCAGAGTCCGCTCAGCTTACTCGCTGCCCGGCTGCAAAACGCTCACTGGACTGCCAAGTATGCTAAGAAGCGTGCCTGCCACTGGAGATTAAATGTATGAACCATACGGAAAAAATCGCGCTAAAAAGGCGACTGCCGGAGAAACCATTGCGGATCTGAAGATCGTTCGCGCCGAGGAGTGTCGTGCAAAGGCCGCCGTCGTTTCCGCCAAGCGGATCTTGGGTCTCAGTTCATTGCCTGCCAGAAAGCGCCCCACAGCCGATCACACACAGGCTACGGTCAAGCTCGGATCTTCCTTGAAGTGATCCGTGATGTCTGCGCCGGATCCGAAGGCGGTCTTCGTCAACGTCCCCTTCGATGCAACGTATGAACCCCTCTTTGTGACGTTGGTGGGGACGCTTGTCTGAAACCTGTATCTCTTTCGATACCGCCGGCTATTCTTTTGGATACAGTTTCCGCCCCTGAGTTCTCTTCCAGAAAAAATACGTCCATTCGTATCATTTGAATAAGGCAAGGAAGAATTCTAAGTAATCTGTTCGGCACATGCTTTGCCTGTCTCACTGGCATGCAGGTCGTTCAGATTGCGAAACTGCAATTGTGTCCGGTGTGGCAGGGCACATGGGGTGGCATGGGCTTTTCGCAAAGCGGTGGGTTGAATTCCACGGGAGTACGCGGCTGGCCACGAGATCCTAGCCCACATTATTCACGACCGCTCCATCGCCGGATCTTCCGAACAGAGCACAGCATGTCGTTGATTACAGCCTTTCCCAAACGCCCCCTTTCGGCCCTGGCTTTCTGCTTAGCTGTTCTCAACTGTTCCATTCTTGTCAGCGCGTGTGCGATTCGCACGTCGCAAGCAGAGCACTACTTCGGCCCTGTGCTCTATACGACTGGCCGTCATGCAACAGTCCAGTCTATGAGTGAGCAGACGCACTTCCCTTTTCTGGCCGAAGCAGGAACACAGTGGGGCATCTCAGTTGGGATCGTGAAACGAGTCCGGGCGGTACCCCTGATCCTTAACACGGAAGGAGCTCCTGACCCTGCCAACCAACCAGAACACTTAATCAGCTGGGGATTACTCCAATTATCATCGAATACCTTTCTGAGCCTCCTCTATCTTCGTGTGACTCCAAGCGAACCGCCCGAATTCCTTGCCCGTTCGGTAGTAGGAACCGCACTGGGTGCCGGATCAGAGCAAAATACGCTGACTGTGGGGATCAAGCATATGACTGAGTTCCGGCCTTCAGCACCTGGAATTCACCTCCTGTGCTACCAAAGCGCCCTGCCGGAAAGAATGAGGTATGTCGTCTTCGAACGACCAGAATTGCTCTCACAGATCGCTTGCGGAAGGATATCTCCATCATGACGACTCGAATTGCATTGGGAATCCCAAGAGCTGTCATCTGCTTATCAGTGTTAGTGGCCTGTGGCGGGTGCATAAACGACCATATCGTCTTCACAACCTCGACGAGATTCGCCTTGGATATCTCGCAACAAGAAGGGCAACCACCGAAAGTCCTTCTCGGATACAAACGCGAAGAAGGGGTATTTCTGCCTTCACCGCACAGGCCCGGCAACGAAACGATCGTTTCCCCAGAGAAAGAAAATGCGGCTAAGGCAAGTGCTCAAAAAGATGAAACCAAGAACAATAACCAGGTGGCGACGAAGGTCTCTGACTCCAAAACAGATGGCCAGCCGCCCCAATCGGCTCCCGGCATGACGACGACGAATCGAACTGATACCTATTCCGTCGTCAGTTTCTTTTGTGTGATGGCCAACCCATCGCTGTGGGACTTCATCAAAGGACTCACCCCCTTCAGCAAAAATGTGCCCGATGGGCTTCAAATCCATGCGTTCTTTGCCACCGGAGTTGCGGCACAGCATGCCTCAGAAAGAAAAGAAGTCCGTGAATTTTACAAGCAAGCGGCCGCGTCACAGACCGAGCGAGCAGAAAAACGGTGTTTCTAAACATCCATTCCCGTGAACGAGGGCCTTCTATGACTGAAAGAATGTTCACAACACTCAGTGCTCTGGGAGCGCTCTATGCCCTCCTCGCCCTTGGCTGTGGCCAGCCGCGCGTCTACGTTGTGACGAGTACGACCGTCGGTCTTGAGGCAACACCACCGATGTCGGATGGATCAGGTATGCCCAGAGTGACTTTTGGCTACAGGCGAGCGGAATTGGTAGTGATCCCGGTGTGTCCTGTGCCCAAGTACGAGTATAAGTGGCTAGGGTTCCTCGACTCCTTAAGACCTGAAATTCCTAATTGTCCGGACGATAAGGTGGAGGTCTCCAGCGACCCGAGCACGGTGGATCCTCGGGCAGAAGCTGGCACCGGAAAGGACGTCGATAAGGACAACAGAAAAGGCAAGCCAGGAGGATCGTCTTCGCCACCTGCTAGCGATCAACAAGACTCCTTGCACCAATCAAGCATCCTTGCCAAAGGGCCTGGAGATCAAGTAAAGCGACAAGATGCCTACTCCACGCTGGGGTTATTTCGCCTGGGGCTGAGTTGGTTTGGTCCAGCCAAGATTGAGCAATTCGTCGCGACCGGTCAGGCGGCGATCGCTCTCCAGGACCCTCCGAAGCCCCCGCAGGAGGATCAATTCATACGGCCCGAGCAGAAGGATCAAAAGAACCAACCGGACACCAACAAACAAGTTGACGACAAAAAGGCAAAGATACCGGAAAAGAAGCCCGCACCCGCTCCCACCGGCAGTTCATCAGCAGCACCAGCGCCGCCTGCGCTGGAATCTCAGGAGGGGACAGTCACAGGGCAGCCGACCGCCCCATCTGGCCAGCCCAACCCATAGGACCTCAGGAGAACCGTGCAAGCCTTATTGGGAGATTGTCAGCATATGGCAACAAGAGCCTACGTGTACAACATGGGTCGCCTGCTGATCGTTGTCGGATTCGTCCTTAGTTCTGCCCTCATCTCCTCGGGAAGCTCTGCGCAGTCCTCAGAAAAGCCAGCTGATCAGAAGTTGCGAATCAATCTATTGCTTTCCGGAGGCGGAACAAGGGCAGCGGCCTTCGCGTATGGCGCCATGATTGAACTCAACCGCTTCTGCCTCGATGACGACGGCTCATCGCCCAAGAAGAACGTGCGTTTGATACCAATAGACCGTTCTGCTCAATGCCCAGGGAAAAGCAGGAAACTGCTGACTGAGATCAACGTAATCTCAGCGGTATCCGGAGGATCGATCACAGCCGGATACTACATGAGTCATCGCCCCGACGAGTTCCTCCAAGAATTCCCCGCCCTGCTGAAGGAGGCCAAGATCGAGCGCCGACTCCTGCTCAAGGAACGCCCCTGGTCTCTATGGAAGTTCATTCGGCCACCGATGCTTTTACTGACTTCGGCGATCGATACCATTACCACCGCGCTTTCCATCCCGCTGTTCTTTTTGCCGATTCATTTCGAACTCACTCCCCCGGCGACCATGGTTCTGACGGATGGGATCATCGAGTCCGGTCAGTTGGCGGACGTGTACGACGACTTATTTTTCGACGGGAAAACGCTTGGCAGCCTAAAACAACGGACTGCCTTTCCTTTTGGAAGTGTTGTTCCGCTCAATGCGACACAACCACCACATGTTACAGAGCTACTTATTCACGCTACCGACATTGCCAACGGCAGGATTTTTACGTTCGACGAGGACACCTTTGCGTGTTTAGGTACAGCAGGAACATATTCCGATTTCCCTTTGGCCGTAGCTGCCGCCGCATCGAGTAGTCTCCCAGGCGTGTTTGCCCCGATGCAGCTTGATGACGCGCTTGGAATCACTACTCCACTAACTGCGGATCGTGACAAGTGCCCGCTCATTCTGAACGACAAAACCAGAACCCCTCTATTGGTCGACGGAGGGGTGAGCGACAATCTTGGCGTCGGTGGCATCCTCCGTAAGGTGTTTGAAGAAAAGCGGCTGAATCCAGCCAAACGATCAGAAAAGGACTTGCTGATCATCATCAACGCTGGGACAGAGGCTGAGTCGAGTCTCCCCGGCTTGGCCGGTCATATGGACAATAGTTTCGACGCGCTGATCAGAGACAAGACCGATCTGTCTCGACTGATGGCATCCAACCTACTCGACCAATTCGGCTTTCAAGCCATCGAGTTTAAGTTGTCAGATATCGTCACCAAGCCACTTGAGCTCAGACTGGCGGCAGAATTTACCGAAAGAGAGAACCGCAGTGATTCAACACAGCCGAACACACATAAGAAATTAATTGAACATGGGTACGCTCTCACGGAAATGGAGCGAAAAGTTCTCGACGATCTCAACCAGGCTGGGATGATTCCTTCAGCCGAGCAGATCGACACCCTAATCGCCGCAGGGCGTGCAGTAATCCGAGCACGATTTAAGGACCTAGAAAACGAATGGCAAATTGCGCGAGAGAAACAATTCTCTCCCCTCTGCCAGAAGATCAACAACTTCTCGAAATTCTTTTGCTGGCCCGAGGACTTTGAGCATCCTCATCTCGCCTCCAATCGGATTGGGCCGCTCCTGCGGGTGATTACAGGCACCGGAGGAGCCCTTCGAGAACGCGCAACCGAAAACAGAATCAACCTTGCTGATTCCTTGAAGGAACGATACAGGGATCTTCTCGCGGACGAAATTCTGAACCGTTGGTCACTATACACCGTCGGTGCCTGCCAGCACTTTACGAAAGTCCTTCTGAAGATCAACGAATCCGTAGACCAAGACCAACAACTCTACAGACTTATTGGTCAGACCAATATTATGGACAAGACGAATTGGGACCGAGCACTAAAGGAGATTAATGATCACGTGACTAACTCCTGTCCATCTTCTGAAGACCCGACCAAGATGACAGAGGAATTAGTCAAGAACAATGCACAAAAGCTGGCAGCCAAGCTCATAGATCTCCTTGACAAGATGAATAAGCCGCCTACCGACGTTCCCCAGTACTATTTACTGCAAGCTAGTCTGGCAAATTTCCTTGGATTGGATGAGCGCACACGTCACTTTCTGAGCACCGGAACCTACAAGTTTCCCAATCACCCAGAACTCCAGAGGAGAGCAGGGTGGATGCTTTTACTAGCACAGAACGACTTTAAGAATGGAATCGAGCATCTAAGGCGGGGCCACTGGCTTATTCGACAAACGAACTTCGCACTCAAAACAAGGCAGAGCATCGGCACCACCCTTGGCGAGAAAAGTCGACTCGATGACTTATCGAGAGAATACGAGAAGTCAGAAGCCAGGATAAAACTATCGCTATCCTTCGCTTTGGCGACTACTCCATTGCCTCAAAAGGATAAAGGGCGCTACGTTTCAGATCAGCAGGTTCATGAGTGGGAGATGACTCACTTGCCTTCGGTCCACAGGCAAAGCCTGCTAGATCTGGTAACACACCCAGAAGATTACGAAGAGGACTTTCAGCCTATCGAGTGCGCTCTTGAAGAGCGCTCAGATACATTTTCCAGTAAAGTTTGGCCGTTCCGTAAACACGAAGGGCAACAGAACTCCAAGAGCTCTTGCGCCTGGTTGAACCAGGTTGCGTTAGAACACCGCAATCTTCGGGACAATCTCAATAAGCTCATCCACGAAACAAACTTCTATTTCCTTTGCCCAAAGTTTCAGGCCGGATGCGCCCCCGAGGAACAGAAACAGCACCTGTCCAAGCTGAGCGATCTAGCCAGCCAATTGCGCGTGCAAATTAGAGACGAACTGGCCAAGGATGCGAACATTGTGGGGGATATCGCTACCGATGGCCATGGCTTCCGTGGCATATCGC
>JACQHN010000173.1 GCA_016199015.1 Nitrospira defluvii | reverse complement strand
TATCTGGCGGCCGCCGGGATCGGCACCATCGGGCTCATCGATAGCGATGTCGTGGATCTGAGCAACCTGCAGCGCCAGGTCATCCACCACACCCCGGATGTGGGACGTTCCAAGGTCTTGTCCGGAAAAGAAAAGATTCAGGCGCTCAATCCTGACGTGAACGTGGTGATGTACGAGGAGCGACTCACGGCAGGCAATGCCCTCAAGATTGTCGGCGACTACGATGTGGTCCTCGACGGCGTCGATAACTTTCCGACGAAGTTTCTCATCAACGATGCCTGCTTCCTTGCCGGCAAACCGCTGGTGCATGGAGGGATCCTCCGATTCGACGGCCGAGTCACCACCATTCTCCCAAAGAAGTCCGCCTGCTATCGCTGCGTCTTCAAGAAACCGCCGCCCGAGGGCCTCGTGGCCTCGTGCCAGGAAGCCGGTGTGATCGGCGTGCTGGCAGGCATCATCGGGACGATCCAGGCCACCGAAGCGCTCAAGCTGATCCTTGGCATTGGACGCCCGCTGACCAATCGCTTGCTGGACTTCGATGCGCGGCGTACCCAGTTCAGAGAAATCCGCATCAAGCGGAATCCCGATTGTCCGCTCTGCGGCGAACGGCCCACGATCACAGAGCTGATTGAAGACGGCGACGTCGGGCCGACCTGTGCGCTCCCGGGTCAACGTAACTTGTAGCGAAGGTGGCTCCATGGCGAAAATGAAAGCGCTCGTGTGCCGGGAATGTGGGAAAGAGTATCCCCCCAAAGCCATTCACGTCTGTGAGATGTGCTTCGGCCCACTCGAAGTGAAATACAACTACGAAGAGATCAAAAGCACGATCTCTCGGAAGAAGATCGAACAGGGTCCGCACAGCATGTGGCGCTACATCGACCTGCTGCCGGTGGAGAGCACCGCGATTATCGGACCCCATGCCGGGCTGACGCCGTTGGTGCGGGCAAAGAACCTCGCCGCCTATCTCGGCCTGGACGAGCTCTATATCAAGAACGATACGGTCAACCACCCGACTCTGTCATTCAAGGATCGCGTCGTCTCGGTGGCCCTGACGCGCGCGCGCGAACTCGGATTTGAAACGGTGGCTTGCGCCTCAACCGGCAATCTGGCCAATTCCGTCGCGGCGCATGCGGCGGCCGCCGGTATGAAGTGTTATGTCTTTATTCCAGCCGACCTTGAGGCGGCGAAGGTCCTGGGCAATCTGATCTATAAGCCGAATGTGGTGGAGGTCGAGGGCAACTACGACGATGTGAACCGGCTCTGCAGCGAAATCGCCGGCGAACATGGTTGGGCCTTCGTCAACATCAACATTCGACCCTACTATGCCGAGGGTTCGAAGACGCTGGCCTTTGAGACGGTTGAGCAGCTCGGTTGGCGCACACCGGATCAAGCCGTCATTCCCATGGCGTCCGGCTCCTTGCTGACGAAGATTTGGAAGGGATTGCACGAAATGCATGCGCTGGGATTGGTCGATCAGGTCCGCACCAAGATCAATGGTGCGCAGGCCGAAGGCTGTTCCCCGATTGCCACCGCCTTCAAGGCCGGCCGGGACTTCTTCAAGCCCGTCAAGCCGAAGACCATCGCCAAGTCCCTCGCGATCGGCAACCCGGCGGATGGGTACTATGCCTTGAAAGCCACGGGAGAGAGCAAAGGCGCGATGGACGCGGTAACCGATGAGGAAATAGTCGAGGGGATCAAGCTCTTGGCTCAGACCGAAGGCATTTTTGCCGAGACGGCCGGCGGCGTGACCATCGGCGTGCTCTGCAAACTCGTGAAACAGGGGCTCATCAAGAAGAGCGACGTCACGGTCGCGTATATCACCGGCAACGGGCTCAAGACACAGGAAGCGGTCGTGGATGCGGTGGGACGCCCGTTCCGTATCCAACCCAGCCTGGTCAATTTCCAAAAAACATTCAAAATGGGAAAGAACAGTGGTGGTGACTCATGATTAAGGTTCGTATTCCGACTCCCCTGCGGCCGCTCACTAAGGGCCAGGGCGAGGTTGAATCTGCAGCAGCCAATATTATGGATATGATCGGATCGCTCGACGCCGCCTATCCCGGCTTGAAAAACCGTCTCTGCGACGACAAGGGTGACCTGCGGCGTTTCGTCAACATCTACGTCAATGAAGAGGACATCCGGTTCCTGAACGGAAAAGAGACCTCGCTGAAAGACGGCGATGAAGTGTCCATCGTTCCCGCGATCGCCGGAGGATAGCCATGACCAGCCTACGATTTCATATTCGCTTTCCCGAGAACAAGATCAAAGAACCGATCATTTATCAGATCGGACATGAGTTCAAGGTGGTGACGAACGTGCGCCGCGCCGATGTGCGCGAGACGACCGGATGGATGGATCTCGAACTGACCGGCGAGACAGAAGAAATCGAACGCGCCATCGACGGCATCCGGACCAAGGGCTGCGCCGTCGATCCCATTGAATTGAACGTGGTCGAATAGGGCTGCGTGAAGCGCACCTCGTGAAGCGTATATCGTGCCAGACCTGACGCTTCACGTTTCACGAACGACGAGAGACGAGTCGAATGGAATTTACCGAACAACAGATTCAGCGTTATAGCCGGCACATCATTCTCAACGAAGTCGGCGGTAAGGGACAGGTCAAACTGTCCAAAGCCAAAGTCCTACTGATCGGGGCCGGCGGCCTCGGATCCCCCGCGGCCCTGTATCTGGCTGCGGCCGGTATCGGCACCATCGGACTGGTGGACGGCGATGTCGTGGACTTGTCGAATCTCCAGCGGCAGATTCTCCATACCACCTCGACCATCGGACTTCCCAAGGTGGAATCCGGTCGGAGGATGCTCTCGGCCATCAACCCTGATATCACCATCAAGACCTATCAGATGAACGTCGACACCGAGAACATTCTCGGACTCGTGGCCGACTACGACATCGTGTTGGACGGATCCGACAATTTTGCGACCAGATTCCTGGTCAACGACGCCTGCTTTTTCGCCAAGAAAACACTCATCTCAGCCAGCATGTTCCGTTTCGAAGGACAACTCACGACTATCAAGCCACATGCCGGACATCCCTGCTATCGATGCCTCTATCCGGAACCGCCGCCGGCCGGATTAGTCCCAAACTGTCAGGAGGCCGGTGTCCTGGGTGTCTTGGCCGGAACCATGGGGGTCCTGCAAGCCTCGGAGGCGATCAAGGAAATCCTCGGCATCGGCGAAACGCTGGCGGACAAGCTCGTGATTTACGATGCGCTGGAGATGAAGTTCCGC
>JACQHN010000179.1 GCA_016199015.1 Nitrospira defluvii | reverse complement strand
CGAACAATTGGAGGCGGGTGGCCGCCTAACTACTGAGTATACTGACCGGCATAGTACGCGAACACAGGATAGAAAGTCTTCGACGAATTCCGTTTCGACTCAAAGACGTACCACTGATATCACCAGCACAGCATTGGCGTGATATGCGGGCCGGCATAGTTCCGTTATAGCTGTGAAGGACTCAACCCTTGAACCAGTGAACCAGCGCATCTGCCGGACTGCGTACACCTTTCCCTCCCCGATTCAACACGTGCGTATAGATCATGGTCGTTCGCACGTCAGTGTGCCCCAAGAGATCCTGAACCGTCCGGATGTCGTAGCGTGTGGCAGCTCACCGGCTACTTCTTGGTCGATGCCAGGGATCTGGAAGACGCCATCAACATTGCCGGCCAGATCCCCGGCGCACGCATCGGAGCGGTTGAGGTCCGGCCGGTGAGGGAGATCTCCGGCCTCCCGGGAGAGGAAACCGCTTGAGACTACAGATCGCCGTCACAATCGTCACAGGGAGGAAACCATGCTGAAGAACATCCTGATCGTCGTCGTTGTCCTCATCTCTGCCGTCATGATCTACGCCGCAACCAAACCCGATACGTTCCGTGTTCAACGGACAACAACTATCGCCGCACCGTCCGAGAAGGTCTTCGCGCTGATCAATGATTTGCACAGCTGGGCCTCGTGGTCGCCCTGGGAAAAGATGGACCCGGCGATGAAGAAATCCTACAGCGGTGCGCCCCAGGGGGCGGGCGCCGCGCTCGACTGGAACGGCAATAACGATGTCGGCACGGGACGCATGGAAATCGCCAGCACAGTTCCTTCATCAAGAGTCGTGATCAAACTCGACTTTCTCAAGCCGTTTGAAGCCCATAACCAAGCCGAATTCACCCTGGAGGGTGGGGGTACTGCCACAACCGTGACCTGGGCCATGCATGGCCCCCAACCCTTCATGATGAAAGTCATGGATCTGGTGATGGGCATGGACAAGATGGTCGGAAAAGACTTTGAAACCGGCTTGGCCAATCTGAAACAATTGGCTGAGAAATAAACCAAGGAGGCCGCCATGCGTATTCTGAAGCTCGCCATTACAACTCTGTGTTTACTACTCACTGTCTCGCCGGCCCTGGCCAAGGACAAGAAGGCCGAGAAACCGATGGACCAACAGACGATGATGGAGCTCTGGCAGAAACTGGCCCAGCCGGGCGAGCCACACAAATTGTTTGCCGGCCTGGCCGGCAGTTGGACCACCACAACGAAGGAATGGATGGAGCCAGGCAAGCCGCCGACGGAATCAACTGGCACGGCAGAGATGAAGATGCTGCTCGACGGGCGCTTTCTGTACCAGGAGTACAACGCCCAGATGATGGGACAACCCTTCTCCGGCGTCGGCATTGATGGCTACGACAACGTGACGAAGAAGTACGTCACAGCCTGGATCGATACGATGGGAACCGGGATCTTCATCATGGAAGGGACGGCCAATGCCGATGGCAGGACCATCACCTTGAAGGGCTCACACCCCGAACCGGGCGGCGGAAAAATGTCGCATCGGGCCGTTTGGAAGATTCAGGACGCCAACAACCAAACATTTGAGATGTACGGGACGCACGGCCGTGGCGGCAAAGAGATGAAGTTCCTGGAGATCGTGTATACGCGGAAACTGTGATGGGGCAGCATTGAAATAGATCGGGCAACATGTTTGACTAGCCCACATTATTCATGACAGTTCGTCGCGAAATCGCTGAGCCGCGTCGCGAGACCGGCGCGCGGAGCCCCGAGGTCCCGATACGTACTCGTGCAGTACGTTGAGGGTTCGAGGGACGAGCCCGCCGGACGAAGGCATGTCGTAGCAGCGGGGCGGCGATTGCAGCAGAAGCGGTCATGAATAATGCGGGCTAGGTGCTCAACACCATCACCTAGGGAGGCCTCAGATGCAACGCACGATTGGAATGTTGAGTTTGGCCCTGATGCTGACTACGCTCAGCGGCTGCAGTTACTTCTTCTATCCCCGCGCCGGTGACTACGCGGCGCAGGCCAAAGGCGCCAGCGGCGTCGAGACGATGATCAATCTCACCAACATGATGGAGGCTACGGCAACCAAGGCCAAAGGCGGCAAGGGCGTCGACCCTGCGTTCGACGACCTGCACAACCAACTCCATGCATTGATGGATTCCTTCTGCGGCGTCACGGACGCCCAGTCGAAGACCCCAACCTACGCGCTGGCGGTGACTCACAAAAAGGAACTGGGGGCCGTGTTCGGGCGGCTCTGGAAATTCAAGGACGATCAGCCGCAGCGAGATCAGCATCTCGACCTGTTGACCGCTGAGTTGAAAGAGCTGCGAGAGACGCTGCAAACGTTGAAGTGATCGCAAGACGGAGGCCGGTTATGAAATCGTCACCCGCAGCGGAGCGCGGTGCGGTCACACTCTTGATCGGGACGAGAAAAGGCGCATTCACCCTCAAGAGCGACCGCACCAGGCGGACGTGGAAACTCTCTGCCCCGCTATTCCTCGGAAACATCGTCCATCATGTCGCCTGTGACCCTCGGGATCAACGCACGATCCTGATGGCCGCCAGCACTGGCCATCTCGGCCCGACGATCTTTCGCTCAACCGATCTGGGCAAAACCTGGAAGGAAGCGACGAGTCCGCCCGCATTTGCCACAGTACCGAAAGGCCAGACGGGGCGCTCGGTCGGGCATGTGTTCTGGCTCACGCCCTGTCACTCGAACGAACCGAATGCCTGGTATGCCGGCACCTCGCCGCAGGGCCTCTTCCGGTCCAATGACGGCGGCGTAACGTGGGCACCTTTCTCTTACATCAACAACGACCCGCAATACATTGAGTGGATGGGTACCGTGCAGGACGGGACACCGGATGGCCCGAAGCTGCACTCGATCATCGTGGACCCGCGCGACCCCAAGCATCTCTATTTCGCCATGTCCGGCGGCGG
>JACQHN010000178.1 GCA_016199015.1 Nitrospira defluvii | reverse complement strand
GGAGAGTAGGCGAGATGGCGCTGAACCGATCTTCACAATGGCTGTGCCTCTGTGTGGTCTTCGCCCTGTGTTTCACCCTGCGTGTCGGCGTGGGCGGGGTCATCGACGCGACGGTGCCGGTCATCAAGCGAGCGGATGTTTATTCGGACATTGCGGTGAATCTGGCGCGTGGCCATGGCTTTGTCGCCGAAGCGGGCGGTGAGCCCATAATTTGGCGCGCCCCGCTCTATCCGGCATTTCTGGCGGCCGTCTATGCGCTCTTCGGGGAGTATAACGGAACGGCGGTATTCCTTGCTCAAACGGCGCTGGATTCGATCAGCGCCGTCCTGATCTTTTGGATGGGCACGCGACTGTTTGGGGAGTCCGTCGGGTTCTTCTCCGCCGTGGTATTTGCACTGCACCCGATTTCCGCCTACTACTCGCTTCGGTTCATGCCCGAGCCCCTCTTTACCTTGGCATTCGTCGCGACAACTGCCGCCTGGCTTGCAGCGGCGCAATCGCTGCGTCCCAGTGTTTTTGCAGCGGTTGGAGCATTGGTTGCCGTTGCGGCGTTGGCGAAGCCGGTGGCCTTGGGGCTCTGGCCGTTTCTTGTAGGCTGTGCCTTGTACCGGATGCGGAACGAACCGCGTCGCGGGATGACGGCCGCCATGGTGCTGACCATCGCCTGCCTGTTAGTGCTAGGCCCCTGGGCCATTCGCAACTATCGAGTCACAGGGCATGTGGTCGCGGTGGCAACCGGAGGCGGTTATGCCTTGTGGTTGGGAAATCAAATCGTGAGCCAGGGCCAGGAAGATTGGGAAGTCGACGACGTGACAAGGGCGAATCTCACCGAACTGCGCGATGCCGTATTCGCGCAGGCTGAGGTGTCCCCCTACCGTGTCCCCCAGGCTTTGAACAGCAAGATGATCCGTTCTTTCGTTCAGCCGGTGAATATCAGAGTAGAAGAGGATCGAGCATTTCTTCACGCAGCGTGGCGGGAGATTGCGTCTCACCCCTTTGACAGTGTAATGCTGCTGGTTCGGAAATTCTTCAGATTCTGGTTCAGTATATTCCACCCGGAAAATCGCTGGGCGCAATCCTACATTGTCATCTTTCAAACCCTGTTCTTGGCTTTTGCTGTCCTTGGCATGATGGAAGTGAAACGACGGCGCGGGATTCTGTTTCTTCTGCTGCCTCCGGTGATCTTTCTTACGGTCATTCATGCCGTGACGTTTGCCACGATTCGATACAGTCTTCCGGCGCTTGCCATCCTGACCATCTTTATGTCGGCCGGGGTGCGAGAAGTCGTGCGTGCGCTGAATAAAAAGTTTGGGATGTCGGTCGGTGTGTCCCTAGTGCGATCGGTACAGGCCATACCGCTGGGCAAGACGGGTTTGTCGTACCGACGGCGTCGTCTATGATCAAGCAAGGGTGATGGTCCTCTCGGTGAAGGAAACGGGGTAGCGTGAGTATACCCATCTTGCAGTCGGGCATGAAGGCATTGTTGCGACAGACGGCGCTTGTCTTTGCCGGGAAAATGACAGCGGCCTGTCTGGGCTTTGCTATGAGCCTGGTCGTGGCGAGGCTCATGGGACCTGACGCATTCGGGTTATTTTCTCTCTTTATTGTGATCTTGATTCTTGGAAACGACCTGCTTGGGGATGGTTTGAACCCTGGGGTCGTGCGTTATTACGCGATGCATAGCGTGACGAATCCGATTAGAGCTTCCGAAGTGCTGACCAATGCGCTTGCGCTGCGGCTTCTGCTGGGCATTCCTGTGGTATTGCTGGGAGTGATTCTCGGAGGTCAGATCGCCGAACGACTATTCCAGAACCCGGCATATGTCCTCCCCATCATGCTCGGACTGGTCGGTTCCCTTGGCGCGGCCTTGTGGAGTTTTGATCTAGCCGCATGGCAATCCCGACAGGACTTCGTGGCCTATGCGTTGATGGTAGGGCTCGTGAATCTTCTCCGAGTGCTCAGTCTGCCGATCCTGATCCTGATGGGACACCTGACACTCGGGGCCGTGATGGGGCTTCATGTGGCGTTTTTCTATATGTGCACTCTGGCGGGCTTGTGGCTCCTTCGCCGGCATCTGGCAACTTTCCAGTTCAATGGGACACTCCTTCGCGAGTTGTTTCGTTTTAGTAAGTGGCCGGCGATGGCGAGCACCTGCTTTCTTCTTCAAGTCAACCTCGGGGTTCCGGTCCTCAATTATTTTTACAGTTCGCGGGAAGCGGGTGTGTATGCGGCGGGAACGTCGCTCTTGCAGGGTATAGATTTTTTAACCATCAGTCTACTGACCACGTTGCTTCCGAAAGTCAGTCAATTGACTAGTCTTGAGCAATGCCGTGCGTACGTTCAGCGCTCGTTTCCGATGTACCTGGGCCTTGCGGTCTGCCTCGTTCCGGTCATGTTTCTAGCGCGACCTCTCGTGATCGGCCTGTTCGGGCCGGCCTACGAAGGAACCATTCCAGTGTTTCAAATTTTGTTTCTCGGGGCGCTGGGAACGCTGGTGACGCATCCGTTGTACCTCGTGCTGTACACCATAAACCGCCCTCAGCTGTATACGTATTCCGGGATCGTGGCTCTGGCAGGCTGGATCCTGGCCGGCCTCTGGCTCATTCCCGAATATGGAGCGGTTGGTGCTGCCTGGACGACGTTGTTCGCCCGTCTCGTCCAATCGGTGATGATCATCGTGATTCTCTGGTACGCATTAGGGTTCAGCGGGTCAACGGATGTAGCCACTCGTTCCATGATGCCGAATGTAAGGGAATCATGAAGTCTGCACAGACGACATTGGCCGCTCCGACCTTAATCGGCGCCGTCTTGGGCGCCTCGGTTCTGGCGCTTTCCGCAAAGGCCTTGGCTATCGTCATTGCGGGGACGGCATTTGCAACGATGGCGGCATCGGCGGTTCTTCCCTATTACATTCTTGTCGCCACGATTCCAGTGCAAGTCGACCTCTTGGGAGGCATCACCGTCACCAAATTGATGACGCCGCTGGCTATCGGGATGGTACTGCTCAATGCCCTGATCTACCGCGGCCCTTGGCCGGTAATCGCACGATGGCCGGCCGGCTACCTCGCGATGCTATTCTTCGTCACCTCCATGGTGTCACTGTTCCTCGCGGAGGGTGTACGAGGCTTTCCTGGTGAGGCCGCAAAGATTCCCGTCTATTGGGCACTCTTTTTCTTCACGCTCACCTTCATTCGAACCGCTGATGATCTTCGTCGCCTCCTCTGGGTCATCACCATCACCGGTATCGTGGAGGCGCTCATTACGGCTGCGCAAGTGCAGTACGGGTTTGTCATGCCTGGAGACTGGCGGAGAAACATCGGCTTGCCGAGCGAGGGAGGGGTGGACGGCGCGTTCATGTCTTTTTCTGAGGGAAAAATGAGAGCGGAGGGCACCACGGCCCATCCGATTCTCCTCGCCAGCTTTTTCTTGATGGCAATCCCGTGCACGACCTTTCTGTTCATGACGGAAACCTGCGCCCGGATCAAAGTACTCCTAGGCGGTGCGCTTGCCTTGATGGCCTATGCCTGGTTTTACACATTCGCTCGAAGTTCCGTCATTGGTTTTGTATTCGTATTGGTCGTGACCATGTGGTTTCATTCGAAGCTCACTCGAAATCTGGCCTTGGCTGGTGTCGGAATCCTCATCACAGGCT